>CALXAK010000050.1 GCA_944386255.1 uncultured Clostridia bacterium | reverse complement strand
GTAAAGCATGGCATCAACGTCTTTAAGGCCACCGGCGTCAAGCTCACCGGTATTTCCAGCAGCAACAACACCGGCACCGGCCTCACCGTAAACGAGTCCGAGGTCACCGTGGACGGCCTTGCCACCGAAAATAACGGCTGGGGCGGCGTCAACGTGGGCTTGGGAGCTGACCCCTCCGGCGGCACCCCCACCCTCATTCTGGACGGCCCCTACACCAGCAGCAATGAGCCCAAGGGAGTCTACACCGACGACCCTGATGAGTTCTTAGGCTATGTCACGGTCACCTCCGACAGCGGCCTCGAGCTGGTCAAGGACGGAAACGGCAACTGGGTGGTGCGGGAGAAGGCTGATGAGCCTGTAGTGACCCCTCCCACTGAGGACAACACCTCCGGCAACCGTCCCAACCCCAGCACCGGAGTTTCCTTCTGATCGCCTGAACGCTGCTTTGCTCCCCGGCCCTGAAAGGGCCGGGGAGTTTTGCATTGCCGCCCCGCCGGGCGGCAGCCCCCGCGGGCCGGAGGGTATCGAGGTCGACCGCCGGGGTTGCGCCGGGGGGATATGGGTGCTTTAATATATCTGTTGACCGGCGAGGGGAGGGGAGCGGATATGTACAGCGGCAGTCTCGAGGAGCAGATGTTTTTTGACGGGCGGCAGAGGACCTACCCCCTTTACTGCGCCTTTGCCGAGCGGCTGTTCCGGCTGCTGCCGGAGACCACACTCAGGGTACAGAAGACCCAGATAACCTTCTGCAACCCACGGGTGTTCGCCTGCGTGTCCTTTCTGAGGGTGCGGAGGAAGGCGTAGCTGCCGAAGGATTACTTTGTGCTCACCCTCGGCCTGCCAATGCGGCTGGAGAGCTCCCGGGCGGCGGCGGTGGAGCCCTGCCCCGGCCGCTGGACACATCACATTGTTGTGAGCGCCCCGGAGCAGCTGGACCGGGAGCTGTTCTGCTGGGTGGAGCAGGCGGCGGAGTTTTCCAGGGAAAAGTGAGGCTTTTCCCGCAGGTGGCCGATTTTTTTCAAAAAGGGCTGGACAGAGCGGAAAGTGTATGCTATAGTTTAGCCACAAAAAGGTTGATAGAGGCGCAGTAAGGATCAGTATCCGGCGGAGGGGACACCCAGAGAACCCGGAGAAAGGCCGAGCTGCCGAAACAGACCGCCGGGTGCGGCGGCCGGGTTGGGCATGGAAATAACATTTCCATGACTCCTGCCCCCGGGTTGGGGCAGAGGAGCTATCGATGATGACTTTACGCCCCAGTGGGGCTGCCGGAGGTTGCATCGATGGATGCAGCCTTTTTTAGTGCCAAAATTTTGCAAAAAGGGGAGCAAAAAAGTGAACGACACCAACAACCGGGAGCTCATGCAGGAGCTCTCCTCCGAAAAGACCGAGCTGCGCCGGGAGGTGGGCCTCTTCGGCGGCATATCGGTGCTGGCCGGCATTATGATAGGTTCCGGCATCTTCTACATCGGCGGCATTGTGCTGGAGCGCAGCGGCATGAGCCTGGGCCTTGCGCTGCTGGTCTGGCTGGTGGGCGGCCTCGTCACCCTCATGAGCGGCATATGCTACGCCGAGCTCGGCGCCATGATGCCCAAGGCCGGCGGCAGCTACGTCTACCTCCGGGAGGCCTACGGCGAGCGGGTCGCCTTTATGAGCGGCTTCTCCAACTTTATCCTGGGCTCCTCCGGCTCCAACGCGGCCCTGGCGGTGGCCTTCTCTTCCGCCATTGCAAGCGTACTGCCAGGCAGCGGCTTCGCCCAGAACGACATCGCCCAGAAGGCGCTGGCCATCGCCATGATAGTCCTGCTCACCATCATCAACATCTTCGGGGTCAAGCTGGGCTCCACCGTGCAGAACATCTTCATGGTGCTCAAGATGCTGCCCATCTTCCTCATCCTCGTCTGCGGCATTGTCATGGGCGGCGAGAGCCCCAGCCTCTCCATAATCCCCGCCTCCAACCCCAGGGTGTTTGAGATCTTCGGCATGATCGCCTTTGGGGTGGTGGCCACCATGTGGGCCTACGAGGGCTGGACCAACCTCAACGGCATCGCCGAGGAGATCAAAAAACCCAAGAAGAACCTGCCCCTCGCCATAATAATCTCCATCATAAGCGTTACGGTGCTCTACATCCTCTTCAACTACGCGGTCTACAGGGTGCTGCCCTACGAGACCATAGTTTCCATGATAGAGGGCGGCAACTACTACCTCGGCACCGCGGCCGCGGGCAGCCTCTTCGGCAACGCCGGCGGGATAATAGTTGGGGCCGCCATGATCCTCGCCATCTTCAACTCCCTCAACGGCTGCGTCATGGTTTTCCCCCGCACCTACTACGCCATGGCCCGGGACGGCGCCTTCTTCAAGGGCATGGCAAAGCTCCACCCCACCTACAAGACCCCTGTAAACGCCCTCATCGTCTCCGGTATCGTCTCGGTGGCGCTGGTCTGCGCGAGGGACCTCGGCCAGCTCACCAGCCTCGTGGCCTTCTGCGCCATGGTGTTCAACGGCCTCACCTTCTACGCGGTGGTGCTGCTGCGCAAAAAGTACCCCGGCATGGAGCGCCCCTACAAGGTCTGGGGATACCCGGTGATGATAGTGGTCATCTGCCTTATAATGGTGGGCCTCATGATAAACACCTTCCAGGAGGACCCGGTGACCTCCATAATCGGCCTCGCGGTGCCGGCCATAGGCCTGCTGCTCTACGAGCTGGTGTTCAAAAAGAGCCGCGAAGCGGTGATAAACGGCGAAAAGGAGAACTGAAAAATGTCCTACACAGTCATATATAACGCAAAGATTTACATCCAGCGCGGCAGCTTTGCCGAGGCCATGCTCATCCGGGACGACAGGATAATGGCCACCGGCAGCAACGAGAGCATACTGGCGTCTGCCCCCGCCGAGGCCCTCAGGTTTGACGCCGCCGGCCGCACGGTGGTCCCCGGCTTCAACGATTCCCACCAGCACCTGCAGATGGTGGGCGAGCTGCTGGGCAGCATACAGCTGCTGGGAGCTTCCAGCATTGCCGAGGTCAAGAGCCGCACCCTGGACTTCATCCGCCGCAACAGCCCCGCCCCCGGCGCCGTGCTCCACGGCATGGGCTGGAACCAGGACTACTTTACCGACGAGAGCCGCCTGCTCACCAAAGAGGACCTGGACGACATATCCACCGACTACCCCATAATCCTGGAGCGCGCCTGCGGCCACATACTGGTGGCCAACACCGCCGCCATCCAGCGCGCCGGCATCACCCCCGCCACAAAGCCGGCGGACGGCGGCGCCATAGACGTTGGCCCGGACGGCCAGCTCACCGGCATCTTCCGGGAGAACGCCTGCCAGCAGGTGCTCTGCATCCGCCCCGCCCGCACCGTCGAGCGGGTGGCCGAAACGCTGCGCCTCGCCATGGCCCACGCCGCCGAGTGCGGCATCACCTCGGTGCAGACCATGGATCTGCGCGCCTCCGACTGGAAGGTGACCCTCGAGGCCTACCGGAAGGTCCAGAGCGAGAACCCCACCCTCCGGGTGTACCACCAGTGCAACTTCATGAACCCCCAGGAGTTCGGTGAGTTCCTGGCCCAGGGCTACCGCACCGGCGTTGGGGACAGCTTCAACCGAATAGGCCCCCTCAAGCTGTTTGTGGACGGCAGCCTGGGAGCCCGCACCGCGGTGATGCGCGCCCCCTACCAGGACGACCCCGAGGCCGAGGGCATCGCCACCCTCAGCCAGCAGGAGTTCAACGCCATGGTGCAGCTGGCCGCCGCCAACGGCTGCCAGGTGGTCACCCACGCCATCGGCGACGGGGCGATAGAAGAGGTGCTCAACGGCTATGACACCGTCTGCCGCAGCGGTGAGAACCCCCTGAGGCACGGCGTGGTCCACTGCCAGATAACCGACCTGCCACTCATCCGGCGCTTTACCGAGAACGACATCCTCGCCCTGGTGCAGCCCATCTTCCTGCACTACGACATGACGGTGGTGGAGGACCGGGTGGGCAAGCAGCTCGCCTCCACCAGCTACGCCTTCGAGACCATGCGCAGGCTGGGCATAAAGGTGAGCTACGGCACCGACTCCCCGGTGGAGGACATGAACGCCATCGACAACCTCTACTGCGCCGTCACCCGAAAGAACCTTGCGGGCAAGCCGGAGGGAGGCTTCTACCCCGACGAGTGCGTGGACATCTACGACGCCGTGGACGCCTACACCGCCGGCAGCGCCTACGCGAGCTTTGAGGAGAACGTGAAGGGACGGCTGCTGCCCGGCTACTACGCCGACCTTGCGGTGCTGAGCGAGGACATCTTCACCATCCCCGCAGACCGGCTCCGCAGCACCAAGGTGGACGCCACCATGGTGGGCGGAAGGTTCGTCTACCAGCGTGCCTGAGTGCAAAAGAGATAAACAGAGCCCCCGGCCCCAGGGCCGGGGGCGGTTTTTTGCCCGCGGCAGGGGCGGTTTCACGAAATTTCCGCTCTTCTGTGGTATACTAACCTATCATGCCCATGCCGGCGCATACGGGAGGCGAATATGAGAATTCTTTTAGCCGAGGACGAGTGGGACCTCAACAGGATTATAACCAGCCACCTGCAGCTGGAGGGCTACAGCGTGGACAGCTGCTTTGACGGGGAGCAGGCGATTGAGTTCGCCGCGGCCGCAAACTACGACGCGGTGGTGCTGGACATAATGATGCCCAAAGCGGACGGGTTTGAGGTGCTGCAGCGGCTTCGGGAGAAGGGGGGCAGCACCCCGGTGCTGTTCCTCACCGCCCGGGACTCGGTGCAGGACCGGGTCCGGGGCCTTGACAGCGGCGCCAACGACTACCTGGTTAAGCCCTTTTCCCTCGAGGAGCTCTCCGCCCGCATAAGGGCCATGGTGAGGGGCAGCTTCGGCGGCTCCAGCAACACTCTCGAGGTGGCGGACCTGCGCCTCGACCTTGCGGCCCACACCGTCACCCGCTCCGGCAGGGAGATAATCCTCTCCGCCCGGGAGTACGCCCTGCTCGAGTACCTCATGCTCAACCGCGGCCGCATACTCTCAAGGGAGAAGATAGAGGACCACATCTGGAACTTTGACTACGAGGGCGGCACCAACGTGGTGGACGTCTACATCAGCTACCTTCGCCGCAAGATAGACGGCGGCTTTGACAAAAAGCTCATCCACACCGTGAGGGGCAGGGGATATGTTATACGGGAGGAGCAGCCGTGAAGCGCCTTTCCATCCGCTTAAAGATCACCCTCTGGTTCGCCGCCGCCCTCGCCGCGGTGGTGGCGCTCACCTATGTGGCCATTCTGTCGGTGAGCCGCCAGGTGATAGAAAAGACGGTGCGAGACTCACTCATTACCGCCGTGGAGGAGAATGTGAATGAGGTGGAGTTCTACCCGGACGACCAGGACATCGACTTCATAAACGACATCAGCTACTTTGCCCGCCTCGGCAGCGGCTACCTCGGGGTGGACGACGACTTCCTCGACCAGGTGAATGGGGTCTGTACCGCCCTTTACTCCAGCGACGGCTCCCTCGTCTACGGCGAGAACCCCATAGCGGTGGCCACGGCGGATCTGCCCTTTGAGGACTCGGTGCTGCGCACCGCCGACAGCTCCGGGGTGAGCTATTATATCTTTGACCGGGAGGTGACCCGCCAGGGCCTCGACGGGTTCTGGCTGCGCGGTGTGGTGTCAAAGGAGCAGGGCGCGCCGCAGCTGCAGAACATAGTTCGTGTGTCGCTGGTGGCGCTGCCGGCGCTGGTGCTGCTGGCGGTGGCGGGGGGCTATCTGATCGCGGGGAGGGTGCTGCGGCCCATAAAGAGCATTTCCCGGGCCGCAAGCGAGATAGGCGAGGGCCGGGACCTTGACCGGCGCATAGACATAGGCCCCGGCGGGGACGAGCTGCACCAGCTGGCGGACAGCTTCAACGGCATGTTCTCCCGGCTGGAGCAGGCCTTTGAGGCCCAGAGGCAGTTTGTCTCGGACGCCTCCCACGAGCTGCGCACCCCCACCTCGGTGATACTCGCCCAATGCGAGCACACCCTGAGCCTGCCAAAGCCGGGGGAGGAGGACTGCCTCGAGGCGCTGGGGGTGGTGCAGCGACAGGGCAGGAGAATGTCGAGGCTCATCAACGACATGCTGGACTACATGCGCATCGAGACCCGGCCGGAGGCCTACCCCGTGAGCAGCCTTCGGCTCAGTGAGCTGCTGGACTCCCTTCTGCAGGACCTGGAGCTCATCGCCCCCCGGGGCATACAGCTGGAAAGGCGTCTGGAGCCGGGGGTGGTGCTGGAGGGCAACGGCATGCTCATCTCCCGGCTGGTCACCAACCTTGTGGGCAACGCCTACCGCTACGGCAGGCAGGACGGCCATGTCGCCGTGAGCCTTGAGCGACGCCCGGAGGGGGCAATCATTGAGGTTGAGGACGACGGTCCCGGCATCGCCCCCGAGGAGCAGCAGAAGATATTCCGCCGCTTCTACCAGTCGGACAGCTCCAGAACCGGCGAGGGCGCCGGCCTCGGTCTCTCCATGGCACTGGAGATAGCGCGGTTCCACGGCGGCGGCATTGAGCTGCAGAGCGAGGAGGGGAAGGGCAGTACCTTCAAAGTTTTTTTGAAAAATGTTTCCCGCTAATGTTGCTCTAATCTTTGCTCCATATAATAACCTCAGAAACAAAAAAAGGAGCAATGAGCCATGAACAAAATAAAATCCTTCTTCTCCACCCCAGCAAAGGCCGCCGTGTCGGTGCTCTGCATCCTGGCGGCGCTGATGGTGGTGGGCGCGGGCACGGTGTTCGCCGCCGGCGCCATCGCAAAGAGCAGCGCCATCGGCCTTGACAGCGCCCAGAACTTCGCCTTCGCCGACGCCGGGGTGGACCCCGCCTCGGTCACCGCCCTCAGCACCGAGTTCGACTTTAAGAACGGCCAGTTCGTCTATGAGGTGGAGTTCACCTCCGGCGGCCTCGAGTACGACTACCACATAAAGGCCAGCGACGGCTCGGTGCTCAAAAAGCAGATTGAGGGCAGCACCGCCGGCGGCCAGGGCAACACCATTACCGCCGCCATAACCCCCGAGCAGGCCAAGGAGATCGCCCTCGCGGACGCGGGCCTCAGCGCCTCCGAGGTGACCTTCACCAAGGAGAAGCTGGACATGGACAACGGCATTGCGGTGTACGACATCGACTTTGTCACCGCCGGCTCAAAGTATGAGTACGAGATCAACGCGGGCACCGGCGCGGTGTTCAGCAGGAGCATTGAGACTGCTCCGGTCCAGAGCGGCGGGGTCCAGCAGCAGCCGGGGAACCAGCAGCCCCAGGGCGCCGAGGGCCAGATAACCCTCGAGGCCGCCAAGGCCGCCGCCCTCGCGGACGCCGGGGTAGCTGAATCGGAGGCCACCTTTAAAAAGGCGGAGCTGGACTACGACAACGGGCTGCTGGTCTACGACCTCGAGTTCTACACCTCCACCGACGAATATGACTACGAGGTGGATGCCGCCACCGGCAGGATCTACAGCAAGAACCGGGAGAACTTCAGCTCCAACGCCAGCTCTGCGGGCACCGGCGATGGCTCCTACATCAGCGTGGACAGCGCAAAGTCCATCGCCCTCTCCCACGCCGGTGTGGATGCCTCCAGCGCGGTCTTCTCCAAGGCAAAGCTGGAGCGGGACGACGGCCGCATGGTGTATGAAATCGAGTTCTACTCCGGCGGCATGGAGTACGAGTACAAGCTGGACGCCTCCAGCGGCAGCATACTTGAGTACGAGTCTGACCGGGATTAAAACTAATGTAACAAGAGCTCTCTCCCCGGTTGCCGGGGCGGGGGCTTTTGCCTCTTTAGGCGTATTGCGCCGCCGGCGGCAAGATATTATAATGGTCTTTGCCAGCCGCTTCGGCGGCAAAATCCCCATTAAGGAGAAGTACCATGCGCAAGAATTTTGGCAGCAAAAACTACCTGCTTCCCCAGCCGGTGCTCATTGTGGCGGCCTACGGCGAGGACGGCGTTCCCTGCGCCATGAATGCGGCCTGGGCGGGCCACAGCGGCGCCGGCGAGGTCACCATGTGCCTCGGCAGCGGCCACAAGACGGTTAAAAACATACTGGAGAGGGGAGCCTTTACCATCAGCATAGGCACCGAGGACCAGGCTCTGGCCTGCGACTATGTGGGGGTGGTGTCCGGCAACGACAACCCCAAAAAGCTGGAGAAGGCCGGCCTGCACACCGAGAAGAGCGAGTTTGTGGACGCTCCCATAATCCTGGAGCTGCCCATGGCCCTCGAGTGCAAGCTCAAGAGCTACAACAGTGCCACCGGCATAATGGTCGGGGAGATTGTAAATGTCTCTGCCGACGAGAAGGTGCTGGATGAAAACGGCCTTGTGGACCCCGCAAAGCTAAAGCCCATAGTGTTTGACGCCATAAACATGCTCTATTTCGGCTTTGGCCGGGTGGCCGGTCACGCCTTTAAGGACGGGCTGACCCTTCGCTGAGCCAGCCAGGCGGCGGGATGGCCTTGGCCATCCCGCCGCCTTCAAGGGAGTTTAGTATGAAAAAGAGAACCGCCATAATAACCGGGGCCTCCAGCGGCATTGGCCGCTGCTTTGCCCAGCACCTCGACGAGCTCGGCAGCTTTGAAGAGGTAATAGTGATAGCGAGGCGCCTCGACAGGCTCCAGCAGCTGAGCTGCCCCTGCCCGGTGCGGCCGCTGGCCATGGACCTCACCGACCGCTGCTGCTATGAGGAGCTCCAGAAGCTCTTTGGTGAGGAGCAGCCGGACATAGCCCTGCTCATAAACTGCAGCGGTTTTGGCAAATTCTGTGCCACCATGGACTGCGACCTCGCCACCAACCTCAACATGCTGGACCTCAACTGCGGCGCCCTCATGGCCCTATGCCAGCTGGCGGTGCCCTACATGAGCGCCGGGGCGAGGATAATCAACATAGCCTCGGTGGCGGCGCTGCAGCCGGTGCCCTACATCAACGTCTACGCGGCCACAAAGGCCTTTGTGCTCAGCTTCAGCCGCGGCCTCGGCCGGGAGCTGCGGGGGAGTGGGATAACCGTCACCGCTGTCTGCCCATTCTGGACAAAAACCGAGTTCTTCTCGAGGGCCATAGACAAGAACAGGGAACAGGTGGTCAAAAAATATGCCGCCATGTACACCCCCGAGCAGGTGGTAAAGCGGGCGATAAAGGACGCAAAGCGCGGCCGGGACTTTAGCTGCTGCGGCTTTGTGGCAAGGACCCAGGGCCTGCTGGCAAAGCTGCTGCCCCACAGCTTCGTCATGTCCTACTGGATGCGCCAGCAGAAGCTGAGCTGAAGGGCAATTTTGTGCAAATTCGGCGCTAAATTTTTCGAGAGCTGGTTTTTTTCCCTTGACTTTTTGCTTGCCGTTATATTAAATTATGGTAAAAGAGGCGTCTTCTGTCGCAGCGTTCTGCTGGCAGTTTGAGCGCCGGTGCTTATTAAAAGGACGGGACTTTTATTATGGTGAAACACGATGAAGGTCCCTTGTTTGTTGGGAAGGTGCCTAT
>CALXAK010000049.1 GCA_944386255.1 uncultured Clostridia bacterium | reverse complement strand
CAAAGGGCAAATTTGATGGTTCGATGATAGCCGCCCGGCGCCGCTGTTGTCAACCGTCAAAATGACGAAAATTTTGAACATTTCCTACAACACCGCTTCCATGCGGCGGATTTTTGCGGCGGATCTGGCGGCGGCCTACCGGCGGGGCGTGATTTTACATTCTGCACAAACTTTTTGGGCCAAAGGGCCAAAAATGGGGGCCGGCGGGGCCCAAAGCCGGGGCTCTCGGGGGGGAAGCCGGGTTTTTCCGGCGGATTTCGCCCCTCCCGGAGCCGGGGCCGCGTTGACCGGCAGAGGAAATTCTGGTATATTCATGTTAAATTTAAAGGCATTTTAATGCTGGAGAGGACAGGACTATGGCAAGGTAGTTAGCCTGTGGAAACACCATTTACGACTCGGTGCAGAGCATCGACGGCACCGAGACCGGGGAGCACCTGGGGGGCCAGGCCATATACGCCACCTCCGGCATAAGGCTCTGGACCCGGGACGTAAAGATGGTAACCTGCTGCGGAGCGGACTACAAGCAGGGCTACTCCCCCTGGCTCAAGGCCAACGGCCTTTCGGAGGACGGCATAAACGTGAAGCTGGACTTCTGCTCCCATGTGCACATGCAGCACACCGAGAGCGGGGCCTACATCACCACCACCAACAGGAGCGGCCTCGGCTACAACAACTACGAGCAGGGCTTCCTCGAGACCCACCCGGAGGACATTGAGCGGGCAATAGACCCGGACACCGCCGCCCTCTACCACCACACCCACTCCCCCGACTACGTGCTGTTCGGCAAGATGGAGAGGATACGCAAAAAGTACGGCGTCAGGTTCATGTGGGAGGTGATGTACGGGCCCAGCAGCCAGTTTGGCTACGGCACCCCCTACTTCAACCACGACAAGCTGCAGAACGCCATTGAAATAGCGGGCATGTGGTCGCTCAACCGCAACGAGGCCAGCGACATGTTCAAGATCCCCGCCAGCAACGACGAGGACCTCATAAACGAGCTGATGAAGTTCAAGGGCAGCGAGATGTGCTACTACCGTGTCGGCAGCAAGGGGGCCTACACCATTGTGGGCAACAGCGCCTACTTTGTGCCGCTCATAGACATAACCAAGTCGGTGGACCCCATGGGCTGCGGCAACTGCTCCACCGGCACCGCCATGTACGCCTGGTGCGAGACCGGGGACCCGCTGATGACCGGCATCATGGCCGCCATCTCCGCCGGCTACAACGCCGCCCAGGCCGGACCCTGGCCGCTCTACACCGACGAGGACACCGCCAACGCCAACGCTCTTGCGAAGCAGTGGTACGAGAAGCTCAAGGTGAACTACCCCGAGCTGGGCTAACAAACGACAGCGCCGGCCGCCGCCCCACTGGGGCGGCGGTTTTTGATGGGGACAGGCGGAGCGCGGGGCAACCCGATTGCCGGGGCCGCGGGGCCGCCGGGGCCCCGGGCGGAGACAGCCTGGGACGCGAAAGAGCGGACGCCCGAGCGCGGCCGCTTACGTCTCGGGGCCGCGGGCCCAGAGGGCGCGGCGCATATTTGATTCCGGCGTGGGAGCTGCGCGCGGGACAGCGGTGGGCGCGTGGTTTTGGGCGCGAGCTTTAAATTCCGCCGCAGCCGTGGTAGAATCTGCTTACAAACTGTTTTGAGGTGTTTTAATTGGACCGGAGCGAACGCGAAAAGATACAAAAGGAGATAGCTTCGCTGGAGCTTGAGACGGCGGAGGTGTTTAAAAGGTTCTCCGGCGGCGGGCTGCTCAGCTTTACCCCCCAGGAGCTGGGAGGCGCGCCGAGGCCGGAGCAGCGGGAGCAACAGGAAACCCCGCCCGCTCCCGCCGGGGAGCAGGGCGGCCCTGAGCGCCCGGACCTTCAGCAGGAGCTGGAGAAGCTCCGGGAGCTGGTGGGGCTTGATGCGGTGAAGAGGGAGGTGGAGCAGCTCGCCGACCTCGCCAAGGTCCGCCGCATGCGCAGGGAGCGGGGGTTTGACAGCCCCGACATGTCGCTGCACATGGTGTTCATGGGCAACCCCGGCACCGGCAAGACCACCGTGGCCAGGATTATCTCCCGGATATACTGCGCCCTCGGGGTGCTGAGCCGGGGGCAGCTGGTGGAGGTGGACCGCAGCGGCCTTGTGGCCGGGTATGTGGGCCAGACCGCCCAAAAGACCAAAAAGGTGATTGAGAGCGCCCTTGGCGGGGTGCTGTTCATAGACGAAGCCTACACCCTCGCCCGGGGCCAGGGCGAAAACGACTTTGGCCAGGAGGCCATAGACACCCTCCTAAAGGCAATGGAGGACCACCGGGAGGACCTGGTGGTGATTGTGGCGGGCTACAGCAGCCTTATGCCGGGGTTCATCTCCTCCAACCCGGGGCTGGAGTCCCGGTTCAACAAGTACCTCCACTTTGAGGACTACGACGGGGAGCAGCTGTTCCGGATTCTGGAGAGCTTTGTCCGGCGGGGGAACTACATTCTAAGCGACGGGGCCGCCAGGGCCGCAAGGAAGCTGCTTGAGGAGATGTACCAGGAGCGGGGGGAGAACTTCGGCAACGCCCGGGAGGTGCGCAACCTGTTTGAGCGGATGGTCACCGCCCACGCAGGGCGGGTGGCGGAGCTGGACTCCCCCACCGACCGGGAGCTGCAGCTGCTGACCCTCTCGGACCTGAAGGACGCGGCCGGGGAGTGAGCCGGGCGGCGGAAGGAGCATATAATTTAAAATGGGCAAACAGATAAAAACCAACGCCATGCGCCAGCTGGAGAGGCTGGGGATTGCCTATTCCCCCCTCTCCTACCCCCACCAGCGCCACCAGGCGGTGGACGGGGCGGCGGTGGCGCAGCTCACCGGCAAGGACCCGGAGAGGGTGTTCAAGACCCTGGTGGCCAGGAGCGACCGGGGGGAGGGGCTGGTGTTCGTGATACCGGTGCTCTCGGAGCTGGACCTCAAGCTCGCCGCAAAGGCGGCGGGGGCAAAGTCGGTGGCCATGCTGCCGCTTAAGGAGCTCACCGCCCTCACCGGCTATGAGCGGGGAGGCTGCTCCCCCATCGGCATGAAAAAGCGCCTGCCCACCTTTATCGACCGGAGCGCCGAGGGGCTGCCGGAGGTGATGGTGAGCGCCGGGCAGATAGGCCTGCAGATGGCGCTGGACCCCCATGAGCTGGCAAGGGCGGCGGGGGCGGGGTTTTTCCCACTCACCCGCCGGAACTAACAGAGATACAACCCATTTCATAAAAGGAGAGGACCATATATGAAGGTACTGCTTGTAAACGGAAGCCCCCACAAGGACGGCTGCACCGCCGCCGCCCTCGCCCAGGTGGCGGTGGGCCTCGGGAGCCTCGGGGTGGACAGCGAGGTGTTCTGGATAGGCCGGGAGCCGGTGCGGGGCTGCATAGCCTGCGGCGGCTGCAGAAAGGCCGGGAAATGCGTCTTTGAGGACGACCCCGCCAACGCTCTTGCAGACAGGATCGCCGGGGCGGACGGGGTGGTGATAGGTTCACCCGTCTACTACGCCGGGCCAAACGGCGCCCTCACCGCGCTGCTGGACCGGGCGTTCTACTCCCGCAGCGCCGACTTTGCCGGGAAGCCGGGGGCATCCGTTGTCTCCTGCCGCCGGGGCGGGGCCAGCGCCGCCTTTGACCGACTGAACAAGTACTTCACCATCAGCCGCATGCCGGTCATCTCCTCCTGCTACTGGAACTCGGTCCACGGCAACACCGCCCAACAGGCGGCCCAGGACCTGGAGGGGATGCAGGTCATGCGGGAGCTGGGCAAGAACATGGCCTGCTGGCTGGAGTTTAAAGCGGGGCGCGGCACCCCCGCCGTAGACCAGCCCAAGGCGGTGACCAACTTTATTAGATAGCCGGAGGGCCCAGGAAGTGAACGACAAAATGGACCTGCTGTCCATCGACAGCGAAAAGGTAAAGAAGGCCGCCGACGAGGGCAAAAAGCTCTTGCGTGAGTTCAGGGCCTTCATCTCCCGGGGCAACGTGGTGGACATGGCGGTAGGCGTGGTGGTGGGCACCTCCTTCACCGCCATAATCAACTCCCTTGTGAACAACGTGTTCATGCCATTTATGGGGCTGCTCATAGGCGGCATAAACTTTGACGAGCTGAAGCTCACCATCTCCCTCGCCGACCGGGAGGAACCGGTGGTGATAGCCTACGGGGCGTTCCTGCAGGCGGTGGTCACCTTCCTGCTGATAAGCCTGGTGGTCTTTCTGGTGGTGAAGGTAATGGGCAAGCTTAAGCTCAAGAAGGCGGAGGAGGAGAAGAAGGCCGAGGCCAAGCCCACCGCCGAGGAGAAGCTGCTCTCGGAGATCCTGGAGCAGCTAAAGGCCATGAACGGCAAGAAGGGCGAAGAGGCCGAGCAGCCCGCCGGCGCTCCCGGCGGGGAGCAGAGCGGGAGCTGACCCTGCGCCCCGGCAGGGTCAGCGCTCCCCTGGCGCCGCCCGGATCACAGAGAGAAAGCGGCCCCGCGCAGAACCATCTGCGCGGGGCCGCTTCTGTTTTTCGGCGCTGCGGTCCGGGTCAGAAGGCGCTTTCGAGGGCCAGGGAGGAGGCCTCCTCCCCCGCCTTTTCGAGGAAGCTCTCGAGGCTCATGACCCCGAGGTCCCCCTTGTCACGGGAGCGGACCGAGACCGAGCCCTGCTCCGCCTCCTTGTCCCCCACCACCAGCATGTAGTTTATCTTCTGCAGCTGGGCCTCGCGGATCTTGTAGCCCATCTTCTCGCTGCGCTTGTCGCACTCCACCCGGAAGCCGGCCTGCTCCAGGCGCTGCGCCACCTGGTCGGCATAGGCGTGGCTGCGGTCGGTGATGGGTATCACCTTCACCTGCACCGGGGAGAGCCAGAGGGGGAAGGCCCCGGCGAAGTGCTCGGTGATGACGCCGATGAACCTCTCGATGGAACCCAGCACCACCCGGTGTATCATGACGGGGCGGTGCTTCTGGCCGTCCTCGCCGATATACTCCAGCTCAAACCTCTCCGGCAGCTGCATGTCCAGCTGTATGGTGCCGCACTGCCAGGTGCGGCCCAGGGAGTCGGCCAGGTGGAAGTCCAGCTTGGGCCCGTAGAAAGCGCCGTCCCCTTCATTTATGCTGTAGCTCTTGCCCAGCTCCTCCACCGCGGCCTTGAGGGTCTCGGTGGCGAAATCCCAGTCCTTCTCGTCCCCCATGTGGTCCTCCGGCATGGTGGACACCTCTATCTGGTAGCTGAGGCCGAACACCGAGTAGACCTCGTCAAAGAGGCGGACGGTGTACTTTATCTCCTCCTTCATCTGGTCCCAGGTCATGAAGACGTGGGCGTCGTCCTGGGTGAAGCAGCGCACCCGGAAGAGGCCGTGCAGCGCCCCCGAGAGCTCGTGCCGGTGCACAAGGCCCAGCTCCCCCACCCGCAGCGGCAGCTCGCGGTAGGAGTGGGGCTCGCTGGCGTAGACCAGCATGCCGCCGGGGCAGTTCATGGGCTTTATGGCAAAGTCCTCACCGTCGATGACGGTGGTGTACATGTTGTTCTTGTAGTGGTCCCAGTGGCCGGAGCGCTCCCAGAGGCCGCGGTTGAGCATCATGGGGGTGGAGATCTCCACATAGCCGTACTTTTTGTGCACCCGGCGCCAGTAGTCGATGAGGGCGTTGCGCAGCACCATGCCCTTGGGCAGGAAGAAGGGGAAGCCGGGGCCCTCGTCCATGAGCATGTAGAGGCCCAGCTCCCGGCCGAGGCGGCGGTGGTCCCGGCGCTTCGCCTCCTCCAGCATCTTGAGGTAGTCCTCCAGCTGCTGGGCCTTGGGGAAGCTTATGCCGTAGAGCCGCTGGAGCATCTTGTTTTTGGCGTCCCCCCGCCAGTAGGCCCCGGTGACGCTGGTTATCTTCACCGCCTTTATGGGCCCGGTGGACATGAGGTGCGGCCCGGCGCAGAGGTCGGTGAAGTCCCCCTGGCGGTAGAAGCTGATGGCCTCCCCCTCCGGCAGCTCGTTTATCAGCTCCTGCTTGTAGGGCTCCTCCTTCATGAGCTCCAGAGCCTGCGCCCTCGGCAGCTCAAAGTACTCGAGGGGGATGTCCTGCTTTGCAAGCTTTTTCATCTCCGCCTCGATGGCCTCGAAGTCGTCGGGGGTGAACACCCTCTCGCTGTCCAGGTCGTAATAAAACCCGTTGTCGATGGCGGGGCCGATGGTGAACTTTACCTCCGGGAAGAGGTGGCTCACCGCCTGGGCCATGAGGTGGGAGCTCGAGTGCCAGAAGGCCTTTTTGCCAAAGTCGTCCTCAAAGGTGAGTATCTCCAGCCGGCAGTCTTTGCAGAGCTTTGTGCGAAGGTCGCAGCACTCCCCGTCCACCCGGGCGGCGCAGGCGGCCTTGTAGAGGCCCATGCCGATGCTCTTCGCCACCTCGGCGGCGGATATGCCCTCCGGGAACTCCCGGACCTCATCCTTCAGCGTTACCTTGATGTTCATTCTTATCTCCTTATGGTAGCCGCCGGGGAGTCGCCCCGACAGAATTTTACAATTTGTATATACGGCTGGCAAAACTGCAAGGAGTAAACAGAAAAGCCCCACCCCAAACACGGGGTGAGGCTCAAAAAAGCTCCACGGTTCCACCCGACTTGCCGGAAACCCGGCCTCTTGGGGCAGGTATAACGGCCCGCCGGCCCGGCGCCGGTTCTCCGGCGCGCTCAGGCGCTGGTGTCGCTCGCCGCCGGCCCGTCGTCCTTTCACCCTGCGGACGCTCTCTTTGCAGACCCTGCGGCAGCGCTCGGTCGCCCTCAACGCTTTGCCAACTAATGTACTATTTATATCACCGCCGCCGCCGCAAGTCAAGGGGTGCCGCGCGGCCGGCCGCCGCCTTTTATTGACAGAATAAATCCTTGACAGCTTGTTCACATTTACCTACAATAAAGAGCAGTGGTTATAGTCATTTTTATGTAGTTTATGTATATAAAACAGCTATTAACTGAATTAAAATTCAAAAACAGGAGTAACTTGAAACAATGGTCCCAGTAATTGTGCCGATTGTTTCAGCGATTGTTGCAGCCGTAATTTCGGGAGGTTTGTGTTTTTTCGTTGGCACCGCATACCGCAAGAAGATCGCAGAAGCTAAAATCGGTTCCGCCGAGGAGGAGGCGCTGCGCATAGTAAACGACGCAGTGCGCGCCGCCGAACAGCGGCGAAAAGAGGTTGTAATTGAAGCAAAGGACGAGATCTTCAAGATGAAGAACGAGTCCGAGAGGGAGCTGCGGGAGCGCCGCAGCGAGGTCTCCCGCCAGGAGCGGCGCCTGTCCCAGAAGGAGGCGTCCTTCGAGCGGCGGCAGGAGCAGCTGGAGAAGGAGGAGGAGAAGCAGCAACAGCGCACCGAGGAGCTGGAACAGAAGCTCCGGGAGGCCGAGAGTCTAAAGCAGCAGCAGTTTGAGATGCTGGAGAAGGTCTCGGGCTACACCGCCGACCAGGCGAAGGACATACTCCTTCGCCAGC
>CALXAK010000048.1 GCA_944386255.1 uncultured Clostridia bacterium | reverse complement strand
GTGTGATAATAAAGTCCGGCGAGGCGCTGGAGCGAATGGGGCGGGTGGACACCATAGCCTTTGACAAGACCGGCACCCTCACCCTGGGTCAGCTGGAGGTGAGCGACCTAGTACCTCTGCGGCAGGGTCTTGAGCCGCAGCAGCTGCTGGCCTTAGCCGCCTCGGCGGAGGCACTCAGCGAGCACCCTCTCGGCAGGGCCATCGCCGCCGCCGCAGGGGAGCGGGGGCTGCAGCTGCTGCCCGCCCGGGACTTCAGGATGTCCGCGGGCCGGGGCATACGGGCCGTGGTGGAGGGCCGGGAGCTGTTCCTGGGCAGCGAGCAGTACCTAAAAGAAAACGGAATTGACCCCGGTCCGGACGCACTGGAGGCGCTCGCCCGGCTGCGGGAGATGGGCAAGGCCACGGTGCTGGTGGCGGAGGGCGGCGGCTGTATCGGCGCGGTGGGTCTCAGCGACCGGCTGCGGCCGGAGGCCCGGCAGGCCGTGGACCGGCTGCGGGAGATGGGGGTGCAGACGGTGCTGCTCACCGGCGACAACCGGCGCACCGCCGCCCACCTCTCCAGTCTCGCAGGGATAGACCGGGTGGTTCCGGAGCTGCTGCCGGAGCAGAAGGTGCAGCAGATAGAGGCGCTGCAGCGGGAGGGCCGCCGGGTCTGCATAATAGGGGACGGGGTCAACGACGCCCCCGCCCTCAAGACCGCCGACGTGGGCGCCGCCATGGGCAGCATGGGCAGCGACATAGCGGTGGAGGCCGCGGACATAGCCCTCATGACCGAGGATCTCTCCCGGGTGCCCTACCTCAAGCGCCTCTCCAACGCCACCGTCGCCACCATAAAGTTCAGCATAAGCCTCTCTATGTGCATAAACTTCCTGGCCATCGTCCTGTCGCTGCTGGGTCTGCTCAACCCCACCACCGGGGCGCTGGTGCACAATGCCGGCTCCTGTTTCGTGGTGCTGATAGCGGCCCTGCTCTACGACCGCCGGTTCGACTGACCCGTCCTCCTCCCGCCGGGAACACCGGTCCGTCCCCGCCCGAAAAGGGGTTAGAAGAGGTGCGCCGGAAGCACAGGCCCATAAGCAAAGATATGGCGGCAGGAAACAGTCCGCCCGCAAAGGCCCTCGGTTGACAGGCAGGCACCGGCCGCCCAAAGACACCAGGGTCTAAATCTCCTGGGGGCAGGCCGCCCGGACTAGGCAAAGGAGAGCCCGGCAGCAGTTACACGCCGCCCAAAGGGGCCATGCAAACCGTCTTGCTTCAAGATTCTTCCTATACAGCCAGTCCTGCTATCTCCACATTGAATGTACCTTTAATGGGATATTACCAGCATTAATGGTACATTGTTTCAGAAATTCCCATTCATGGGCCAGCTGTATCCCTGCGCCACCAACGGACGACAGATTTCTGCGACACAAATAGTACAGCGACGCCGGGCCGGTGGTTTGCCGGTCCGGCACAGAAAAAGCCCCGGGCGCTCTGCTTGTGACAGAGCGCCCGGGGCGCTTTTTAACCATCCTGTCAGCTCAATCAGCGGGCCACGCTGCTTCGCACCAGCGCCCGCTGCAGCCGGGCCTTGGCGAGCTCGGTCTCCCGGGCGTCCAGGTCCTTTTTGGCCAGCAGGTCCTTTGCCTTTGCAAGGCTCGCCTCCACGCGGGCGCGGTCTATATCCTCCGCCCACTCCCAGGTGGTGGCCACCAGCCGGGCCTGGCCGCCCTTCACCGCCAGCAGCCCGCCGATGCAGGCCGCCCGGCGGACGCTGCCGTCCGGCAGGGTGAGGCGGGCCTCCCCCATGCCAAGGGCGGTCATGTAGTCGCAGTGCCTCGCCAGGATGCACACGTCCCCCGCAATGGTGCGGCAGAAGAGCTTTTCCGCCTGGCCGTCGTAGATGAGGCCGTCCGGGGTAACGACCTGGATGTCAAAGGTCATCTCTATTCACCCTTTTTTGCCCTTTCGACCACCTCGTCAATGGTGCCCGCAAAGAGGAAGGCGCTCTCCGGCAGGTCGTCGTGACGGCCCTCCAGAATCTCCTTAAACCCCCGGATGGTCTCCCGCAGCGGCACGTAGCTGCCCGGCATGCCGGTGAACTGCTCCGCCACGGTAAAGCTCTGGCTGAGGAAGCGCTGCACCTTGCGGGCGCGGTTGACGGTGGTCTTGTCCTCCTCGCTGAGCTCGTCCATGCCCATTATGGCGATTATGTCCTGCAGCTCCTTGTAGCGCTGCAGCACCTTCTGCACCCCGCGGGCCACCTCGTAGTGCTCGGTGCCCACCACCTCCGGGGAGAGGATGCGGCTGGAGGACTCGAGGGGGTCCACCGCCGGGTAGATGCCCTGGGAGGATATGGCGCGGCTGAGCACGGTGGTGGCGTCCAGGTGAGCAAAGGTGGTGGCGGGGGCGGGGTCGGTCAGGTCGTCCGCCGGCACATACACCGCCTGCACGCTGGTGATGGAACCCTGCTTGGTGGAGGTTATGCGCTCCTGCAGCGCCCCCATCTCGGTGGCCAGGGTGGGCTGGTAGCCCACCGCCGAGGGCATGCGCCCCAGCAGCGCCGACACCTCGCTGCCGGCCTGGGTGGAGCGGAAGATGTTGTCTATAAAGAGCAGCACATCCTGGTTCTGGACGTCCCTAAAGTACTCCGCCATGGTGAGGCCGCTGAGCGCCACCCGCATGCGGGCTCCTGGCGGCTCGTTCATCTGGCCGTAGACCAGGGCGGTCTTGCTGATGACCCCGCTCTCGCTCATCTCGCCGTAGAGGTCGTTGCCCTCGCGGGTGCGCTCCCCGACGCCGGTGAACACCGAATAGCCGCCGTGCTGGGTAGCCACGTTGTTGATGAGCTCCTGAATGAGCACCGTCTTGCCGACGCCGGCGCCGCCAAAGAGGCCTATCTTGCCTCCCTTGGCGTAGGGGCAGATGAGGTCCACCACCTTGATGCCGGTCTCCAGAATCTCGGTGCTGGTCTGCTGGTCCTCATAGCCCGGGGCCTGCCGGTGGATGGGCCAGCGCTCCGCGGTCTCGGGGGCGGGCAGGTTATCCACCGGCTCGCCCAGCAGGTTGAAGATGCGGCCCAGGCACTCGCGGCCCACCGGCACGCTGATGGGGCCGCCGGTGTCC
>CALXAK010000047.1 GCA_944386255.1 uncultured Clostridia bacterium | reverse complement strand
CTCTACCTCAGCGCTGTGACGGCTGCGGCTGCGCTGGCAGCGGGCAGCCTCTTCTCGGCGGCGGCCGGCATGGGCCAGGCGCTGGTGGCGGCTGCGGTG
Source organism: uncultured Clostridia bacterium (assembly GCA_944386255.1). Taxonomy (GTDB): domain Bacteria; phylum Bacillota; class Clostridia; order Oscillospirales; family Ruminococcaceae; genus CALXAK01. The sequence continues at coordinate 11,844 of CALXAK010000047.1, read as the reverse complement.
GCGCTGGAGACGGCGGTGCTGGCCTTCTGCTGGGCGGTGGTCACCAGGGTCAAGAAGCTGCAGCTCAAGGCGGCGCTGCTGGTGCTGGCGGCGGGCCTCGCCTTCTCGGTGCTGAACCTGCCGCTGCAGACCCCCGATGAGACCGCCCACTTTTTGAGGGCCTACGCCATAAGCGAGGGCAACTTCACCTTCGACTACAACCAGGACTCCCCCGGGGACGTGGGGCTGCTGCTGGAGCTGTTCCCGCCGGAATTCTACAACAAGGTCCAGAGCATGGAGCTGGGCACCGGCCTCTCCCGGCTGCAGGATTATGCCGCTTCCTGGCGGGAGGCGGCAGATAGCCGGGTGGAGCTGGGGGGCACGGTACACCTAATCCTCCCCTACCTGCCGGCGGCCCTCGGCATACTGCTCTCGAGGCTGCTGGGGGGCCCGGCGCTGCTGGGGCTCTGGCTGGCCCGGGGGATAAACTCCATAATCTACGCCCTTGCCTGCTGGCTGGGGCTGAGTCTGGCCCGGCGGCACCGGGTGCCGCTGGTCTGCTGCCTGCTGCTGCCGCTGGGGGTGTACATGGCGGCGTCGGTGTCCTACGACTCCGCGCTGCTCAGCTGCCTTGCGCTGTTCCTGGGCGCTGCCCTCTCGGACAGGCTGACCGCCGGGAGGTTCTGGCTGATGGCCGCCTGCCTCGGGGTGATTGTGAGCATAAAGCCGGTCTACCTGCCCCTTGCGCTGCTGGCGCTGCTGCTGCCAAAGGAGCGCCGGGCAAAGGGCCTCTCCGGCGGCTGGCCGGTGGTGTGGCTCTGCGTGGTGCCGGCGGCGGTGTTCGCCGGGGCCCAGATCTACGCCGCCTTCGCGGTGCGGGGGGTCCCGCCCGAGGGGACAGGGGCGCTCTGGGGGGTGGACTACGCCGCCCAGGCCCTGCACCTGCTGCTCACACCCATAAAGTACCTCACCACCATTGCGGTGGACGGCTACCTCAAGGGATTCTACATAGGGGAGTTCGGCGTGTTCGGTTCACTCGACCTGCGCCTGCCCCTCACCGGGCTGCTCACCCCCATGGCGGTGCTGGCCCTCGCCGCCCTCGCCCCCAACCGGCTGCGGGAGAGCGGCCGGCGCAGCAGCTCCCGCCGGGAGGGCTGGCTGCTGCTGGGCCTTGCGGCGGCGCTATACCTCATAATAGTCACCGGGTTTTACGTCAGCTGGTCCACCCTTGGGTCCACCTCGGTGCTGGGGGTGCAGGCGCGGTACTTCATCCCGTCGGTGTTCCTTATCTCTGCGGGGCTGTCGGTGCCCTTTTCCGCGGTCATCACCCCGGTGCTGGACCGCAAAAGGTGCGAGAACCTGGCATTCTGCATTATGGGCGGGCTCACGCTTGTCTCGGCGGCGGAGCTGCTGCTGGCGAACTTCCTCATGAGGTGAGAGATGGAATTCTTTACCGGTATGCTGGCGATTGCAGCCATAAGCATATTCCTTGTTTACTTCTTTAACATAAACCCCGCCGCCGCGCCCCTCGGGGCGATGGCGGCCTCGGTGCTGGTGATAGTGCTGTTCGGGGTGGCGGACCTGCTGAGCCTGGGCTTTGGGGCCTTTTACCTCATGGCGGCGGGCGGCCTCGCGGCGGTGCTGCTCATAAAGCGCCCCTCCCCGGGGGAGCTCTGCCGCAGGATGCTGCAGCCGGGGTTTGTGTTCTTCCTGCTGGCGTCGGTGGCCTTCTTCCTGCTGCTGCAGCACATAAACCCCGGCTTCAGGTACTGGGACGAGTACTCCTTCTGGGGGACCGCCGCCAAGACCATGCACATGGAGCGGCAGCTGCACACCCTGGTGGACACCAGCATGACCCGCAGCGCCTACCTGCCGGGGCTGCCCACGGTGGGGGTGCTGTTCCAGTACTTCACCCCGGAGTTTTCGGAGTGGAAGGTGTACCTTGGGTACGACCTGCTGATGATGGCGGCCATGAGCGCCCTCTTCGGGGCCAACCGCTGGCGCAACATCGGGGCAAACCTCGCCGCGGCGGCGTTCTCGCTGCTGGCGCTCTACGGGTTCTACCACGGCTCGGAGGGCTTTATCTTCTACGCCAACGCCTACGCCGACTTCCCCCTGGGGGTGATGTTCGGCGGGGCGCTGCTCTGCTGGTTCCTGCCGGAGAACAAGGGCAGGGGGGAGTTCATCTCCGCCGCCCTCGCCCTCGTGATGCTCACCGGCACCAAGGACATGGGCTTTGCCCTGGGCCTTGTGGCGGCGGGGATAATAACGGTGGACATCTGGCTCTCGGGGCGCTGGCCCTTTATGGTCTCGGCGAAGGGCCGGGGGGCAAAGGCCGCCCGGGCGCTGCTGGTGCCTGCGGTGCTGATGGGTGTGGTGGTGCTGGTCTACCAGGGCTGGCTGCTGCACTTCACCGCCGTCACCGGGGTCGCCAGCGGGGAGATAGGCTACGAGTACTCGGTGTTCCAGATGATAAAGGGCCAGGACCCCTACTTCAACGAGATGCTCCGGCAGATGTTTGAGGCGCTGCCGGTGCGGCAGATAATCTGCTTTGGCCCCATGACCACCATGATTGTGGTGCTGACCCTGGTGCCGGTGGTGTCGGGCCTTGTCACCCGGAAGCTCAAAAAGGCGCTGCGGGGGGCGGCCCTCGGGCTGCTGCTCTGTGCCGGGTTTTTCGCCTTCTACCTCTTTTACACCTACCTCTACGCGGCGGTGTTCTCCCACAGCTACTCCCTCACCTCCTACGGCAGGTACATGAGCTCCTACGCCGTGGGCTGGCTGATGGCGGCGGCGGGGGCGGCGCTGGGGGAGCTGGGCAACTGCGGGGTCAGGCACCTGGAGCGGGCCTTCGGCACCGCGGCCATTGCCGCCTACATAGCCTCCATCTTCTACTTCACCCCTGTCCACCCCGACCAGTACCTGCTCACCAGCTCCAAGATATGGGGCCGCACCCAGAAGATGGAGCTCGCCCAGGTGATTGAGGAGGACTACCAGAGGTTTGGGCAGAACCTCACGGTGGAGGACCGCATCTACTTCATCTGCCAGGACTCGGACGGCGGGGAGTGGTTCATGTTCAACTACGAGTTCCTGCCCGCCTACACCGTCTCCACCTTTGGGGGCGGCAACCTGGTGGGGGAGCTGGGGGGCGAGGACGCCAGCATCTACGACGTGGTGGCCACCCCGGAGAGCTTCTGCGCCTACCTCATTGAGCAGCAGGTGGACTACCTGTATGTGATTAAGTCCAACGAGTTCCTGCAGGCGGAGTTCGGCCCGCTCTTCACCGACTACCTCACCAGCTTCTACGACGGCGGGACCCACCTCTACTCGGTCTCCCCCGGGGAGGGAGGACTTCTGACCTTCAGCCCCATCAGCCGGTTGGACCAGCTGCCCCAGCAGGGTTAGTGCCGGCCGGGCGGGAAAGCGCGGCCCCCCAAAAAAGGGGCCGCGCTTTCTGCTGCCGGGGCCCCAGCTGCGGTGCTGCTGGCGGGGCGATTTTAGCCTTTATATTCGCAGAGAAGCTGCCGACAAAGGGTGCTCCCCTTTGGCGGCAGCTCTTTTGCGCCCGGCCATGCTCCGGACAGGGGGGGTCTTACAAGGTGCGGCACGGAAGTCCCCCGCTGTCCCGGGCCGCCGCCGGGGCAACCCCCGGGCCGGTGGAGGACCGGCCCCCGGCGGAAACGGCCGGGCGGAGTGTATTCGACTGTCCGCCGCAGAGGGCGGCTCCGGGGCATTTTCCATACACCCTGCCGGGGTGACCCGGCTGCTCTGCCGAAGACCCGGTGGCCGGGAATTACATGACCTGATATTGGTACAGAAAATCCCAGCCGGGCTGGGCGGATATGGGCCAAGCTCCGGTCCAAAGGCGGCCGGAGGCCGCAAATGACCGAAAAAGAGAGGCAAGAATCCCTTTAATGGGACAAAAAAACCCCGGGGTTCCGGAAAATACCTTCCGAAACCCTGGGGCTGCTGCAATCTGCGCCGAACCTTGCGACAAGGGGGACGGCCGCGATTGCTGTGACTTATATGGGACAGTGAGCTCCTTGTCTCCGGCAAGGAGGGGAACAAAGGGAGATAAAGCGGACAGAATCCTCTAAATATACCGCTGCATCCTGGCGATGAGCTGCTCCAGCTGGCCGGGGGCCAGGCGGGCTTTGTTTATGTAGCCGATCATGCGGCTGGTAGCGTCCAGAAAGCGCTTCGGCAGGAAGCGGAACCAGTAGGGGTTGATTTTAAGCCTTGCCATCAGGTTGAGGCCGATGAGGCTCACGAACTTCAGCTTGTTGAAGTGGGGGGTGTAGCCCTCCGAGAAGGGGTGGTCTCTGGGGGGCTCCCGCAGCACCTGCTCCAGCAGGTCCGCCACCCGGCGGTAGGCGGGGGCCTCCGGCAGGAAGCTGTAGTGCTGCCGCAGCAGCTGCTCGCTCACCGGGAAGGGCGGGTCCCCCGCCTCCAGCGCCGCCTCCAGCTTTTCGTAGCTGTCCGCCGCCTCCACCTCGCGGTAGATCACCGGGTCGTAGTCGTCGTGCAGCGGCTCTGGGCGCAGCACAATGCAGCCTTTGCCGGAGAAGAATATCTCGGCCAGGGAGGTGCTCATCCAGGTGATCACAAGGTCGCTCGCCTGCACCCACTGCTTCACCGAGTAGTCGGAGATGACCCGGAAGTTCGCATACTGCCGCTGCATCTCCATGAGGGGCGGGCTCTGCCACTCGCTGGGGTGGGGCCGGTAGATGAGCAGCTGGTCTGGGTGGGAGGCGAGGTAGCGCCGGAACCAGTCCAGGGTGACCTCCATGGAGCGCCGCCCCACCGCCTTAAAGTCCTTGAAGTTGAGGTCGGTCATGCTCTCCAGCTCCGACACCTCCTGGTCGTCCATCCAGGCGCAGGAGAAGGAGCTGACATAGAGCAGCCAGCGCTTTTCGGGGTCCAGCCCGAACTGCTCCGCCAGCTGCCGGCGGCTGAGGTAAAAGCCCTCAAACTGGGGCAGCAGGAAGTCCAGCTGCATCGCCCCGGTTATGACTGCGTTCCTTTCCGGCACGGTGCGCAGTATCCTCTCCCGGGCGGCGGGACCCCAGCAGATGTGGACGCACTTTGCGGCGTTCTGGGTGAGACCGTAGAACTCGCTCTCCTCCTGCTCCTTTGAGAGCACCTCCTCCCAGTGGAGGTTGACCACCTTGTCCAGCCGTCCCACGTTGTTGTAGACAAAGCTGTTGAGGGTCTCGTTGTTGTACATGGCGGAGGTGACGATCACCTTCGGCTTGCGCCAGAGGAAGTAGGAGAGCTTTTTGGGCTGCATCAGCTGCCGCAGCTCCACGGTGTAGCCCCGGCGGCGCAGCTCCGCCATCAGCAGGGCGTCGCAGTCCAGCTCCCGGACTATGTGCTCGTAGAGTATGAGGAAGTCAGGACCCATGGCGTCACCTCGCCAGCAGCTGGGGGATGGCCCGGTGCACCTCACCAAAGCCGGGGTCGTTCTGGTAGAACCAGCCCGCAATGGCGGAGAGCAGCAGGAAGTCCCGCTCCGAGTCTATGTCCAGCACCGCGGTGTCCTCCATCATGTAGGGCACCACCCGGCCGTGGAGCAGCACACCGTCGTTGTCCAGCAGGTACCGGGGCCGGTAGGCGTAGAGGGAGGCGTTGGCGTCCACCACCCGGGGGGCCTGCTGCCGGGCCACAAAGTTGGAGGGGATGGCGGCCTGCATGCCTCCGTCCTCCCGGATGCTCAGCTGGTTGAAGTAGGGGTTGCGCCGGGCCTCGGTGACCGACATGGCCACGTCGGCGCCGGGGTCGGCCAGCAGGGCGTCTATCACCCCGGCTATGTCCCCGGGTTTTCTGAGAGGGGAGGTGAGGTCCATGTCCACCACCAGCTGGAAATCCCGGCCGGTGAGCTCCCGGGCCTTAAGGTAGCTGGCGGCTATGACCGAAATCTTGGGGGCCCGGTCCCCGGCGAGGCGCTGCTCCCTGGGGATGTGCAGGAAGGGGACGCTGGTGCCCCTCGCCTGCTCCAGCAGCTCGGGGGCGTCGGTGTTGATGGCGAGGGTGGCGCCGTCCCCCTTTGCCAGGTGGCGCTGGAGGTAGAGCCGGTAGGCGGAGAGGGTGGTGTAGAGTATGGGGTAGCCCATAAACTCCCGCATGTTCTTGCTCTTTACGCCCTTGGACCCGGCCCGGGCGCAGATGGTGAATAGAATGTCCATTTTAAACTACCTCAGGGCGAGTTCCAGGGTGGAGAACGCCTGGTCAATGGGGTTTATGTTCTCGGCTTCGCCGTCCATCAGCTTTATAAAATAGCGCATTTCGCTAAGGCGCAGGTCCTCCACCGGCCGGTGCCGCTCCAGCACTCCGCTGTGCAGGAACCGCACCGCGCCGCCGGCTATGTCCCCCACCACCGTCTCGCCGCTCTTGAAGAGCAGCTCCACCGCCCGGCGGGTGGGTTTGCCGAGGTAGTCTATCTGCAGGCTCATCAGCATGTCCGGATAGCGGGCGAGGTAGAGGGCGATATCCTCCACGTCCGCCTCGAGGCTCCCGTACCGCCCCGAGAGGGAGACCAGCTGCTCCGGCCGGCCGAACAGCCAGCAGAGGTAGTCCAGCTCGTGGATGAGGTCCAGCCGGACCCCGCCCCCCAGCTCCTTGCGGGCGCTGTAGCAGCGGCGGTAGTCGGTGCCGGGCCGCCAGTCCGGCAGGTAGGAGGAGCAGATTGCCCGGACCGAGGCGATGGAGCCCTCGGCGGCGATCTCCCGGATGCGCTGCAGCGCGGGGCTGAAGCGCAGCGGGCAGGCCACGTAGTAGACGCTGTCCTCCGGCAGGGACAGGGAGCTCACCGGGCGGGAGGCGTCCACAAACACCGGCTTTTCAATGAAGTAAAAGGCCGCCCGGCCCTTTAGCTGCTGCAGGGTGTCGTAGTGCAGGGAGGTGGGGTTGCAGATGAAGATGGCGTCGTAGCCGCCCCCCACCTCGGCAGGGGAGCGGTAGGTGCGCTTTACCAGCTGGGCGAGGTCGGGGGGCAGGGGGCTGTCGGAGGAGCGCAGCGCCTCCACCCGAAGATCCCGGCCCTCCGCCCGCAGCAGCGCCGAGAGGTCCCTCGCGTGGCGGCTGCCTATGGAACCAAGGCCTACAAACAGTGCTCTCATTCTCCCTTCGCCTCCCTTTCGATGGCGTCCATCAGCTCAATGACCCGAAGGTCCTCCTCAAAGGTGTGGACCCGGGCCTCCCGGCCGGCCAGCCGGTCGAAGAAGGCCTGCATCTCGTCCACATACATGTTTTCAACTATGTTGCTGGCGTAGCGGGGGTCCTGGTCCACCCGGTCGTAGAGGCGGATGGAGCGGGTCTCCCCGGCGGCGGGGTCGTAGTGGGTGAGCCCGGCCGGGCTGCCGTCCCAGTGGACATAGGTCCCCTCCCCGAAAACCTCCAGCTCCTTCACCGCCCGGCGGCTCACCACGTCAAACACCACGCTGCCCACCGTTCCGTTTTGGTGCCGGAGGGTGAGGGCCAGCGCGTCCTGGTAGCCGATGGCGAGGCCGGTGAGCCTGGCCCCGGCGGCGGAAAAGCTCTCCACCGGGGAGAAGGCCCGCTGCATCCAGGGCAGCTCGATGGCCATTATCTCCCGCACCCCGCCGGTGCGGCTGTCCCCCACAAAAAAGTCCTTGTAGTTCTCCCAGGGGTGCCAGTCCGGCAGGTACTGGCCCACGTGGTAGCGGTACCAGACCGGGCCCTGCTGCTCGCTCAGGTGCTGCTCCACCCACCGCAGCTCCGCACGGTAGATGGGGGTGGAGGAGAGGAAGAGCAGCAGCCCCTTCTCCCTTGCCAGCTGCAGGTTCTCCCGGTAGCCCTCCGGCAGCAGGTTTATCTCGGTGAACACCGCCACCCCCGCCTCCAGCAGCTGGCGGATTATGCCGCTGTGGCTAAGGGGAGAGGTGCAGACAAAGGCGGCCTCGGGCCGGAACTGCTCCAGCGCCGCCGGCAGGCTGTCATAGGCCGCGGCGGAGAACCGCTCCTCCGCCTCGCTCCGCCGGTCGGGGCGGCTGTCCACCCCGGCGCAGTCGCAGAAGGGGAAGAACTCCCGCATCAGCCGCATACGCCGCTTGCCCATGGAACCAAGGCCCACTACCAATACCTTCATATCTAATCCTCTTTGTATAAAAAGAATTGTAAACTACAAATAGTTGTGAAATCTATCCCGCACCGCGCCACCAGTTGGGCGGAAAACAGGGTAAAATTACATCATCATTACTTTAAAATAAAAACATAAAATAACCAAATCCGTCCAAGATGATCGCCACAAAAACAGGGGAAAACGGCGCCAAAACGGCAGAAACGATGGGTGATGTGCCCGCCGCCAGTTCTGTTACACTGCATTCCAGGGCACAAAATCCGCTGCCGCCCCGCCCGCCGCCGGAGTGACCTCCGGAAAAAGGGAGGGGCCCCGCGGGGAACGCCCTCAACCGGCGGGAAATCGCCGCGCCACATATACCCGGTGGGAAACCGGCGATTTGAATGGGAGGACAGGGTGTAAGATTTTCAAAATCGCGTCATTGGAGCAGCCGGAGAGGGGGATGAGAAAGGCTGCCGGACTGTGAGCGCCTGCGGCAAGGGCAACGAGATGGGCCGCCAGCCGGGGAGCAGAGCGGGAACGGCGCGAGGTATGCCCGCGGAAATGGCAGGCGGGGCGCGCTTTGCGGCCCGGAAAGGCCTCCGTCGGCTCCCCCCGGCGGGGTGGGGGTCAGAAATCTATGTCGTAAAACTCCTTGAGCGGGGAGATTCCGGCGGCGAGGGCCGCCTTTATCTCCCGGTGGATTATACCGCTGGCGCCGCCCAGGTCAAAGGGGTTGTCCGCCGCCCTGGCAAAGGCCCGGAACTCGGGGGACACCGCCCTCTTTATGGCCTTTACAATCTCCTCTCGGCTGCCGCCGCAGCTTATAACCGAGCTGCAGGCGTACCTGCCCTCCTGCCGCCGCCCAACATTCACCGACGGCACCCCCAGCGCGGGGGCCTCGGTGAGGCCGCTGGAGGAGTTGCCCACCATGGCGAGGCAGAGCCGCAGAGCGGAGAGGTAGTTCACCACCCCCAGGGAGGAGAAGAGCTTCCAGTCGCGGCGGCCGCTGCAGCGCCGCTCTATCTCGGCGTTGACAAGGTCGCCCCCCTGGTCGGCGTTGGCCTTTGTAAACAGCACCGGCAGCCCCACATCCTGGAGAGCGTCCAAAAAATCACCCACTCCTTCCGCCCCGGACCCCAGGGTCTCGGGGTGGTAGGTGGCGAGAAGAAAGTCCGATTTAAAGGAAAAGTCCAGTTTTTTGGACAACTCTTCCGGAGAGACAGGTACGATGTTTTGGACATTTTCCACCCCCAGCGCTCCGGCGGTTATCACCCGGGAGGGCTGCTCCCCCATCTGGATGATCCTGTGGCGGTAGAACTCCGCCGCCGGGAAGTGAAGAGCGCTCATCTTGGTGATGCAGTGGCGGTAGAACTCGTCCCGGGCCCCCCGGGTGGTCTCGCCCCCGGAAATGTGGGCCACCGGCACCCTGCAGGCGGCTGCCGCGGCGGCGATGGCGAACATCTCGTACCGGTCCCCCAACACCACCAGCATTTCCGGCGGGTGGGAGAGGAATATCTCCCCAAACCCGCTGAGGGCGGCCGCCATGGCCCCGGTCTCCCCGCTGCGGCCGGACATGATGTCCACCTTTGCGAAAACGGGAAACCCGTCCGCCTCGATCTCCTTTAGGGTGTACCCCAGCTCGGGCATCAGGTGGGAGCCGGTGACCAGCAGCTGCAGCCGGAGCTCCGGGTCCTCCTGTATGCGGCGGATAAGCGGCCGCAGCAGGCCGTAGTCCGCCCGGGTGGAGGTGGCGACGGCGACGGTGTAGTGGGACATGGCGGCCATCCTTTCGCGGGAGGTGTTTATTATATAGTAAATATAGCATCAAACCCGCCCCAGCACAACTTCCCTTGTAATTTTGGGGAGGATGCAGTATCATTGAAAATGATACCCCCACGCCGCCGCCGGGGAAAGCCCCGGGGAGGCGACAAAGTTTTTTTAAGGGGAGGTTACCCAATGAGCAAGAGAGTGCTGGTCACCGGAGCGGACGGGTTTATAGGCAGCCACCTGGCGGAGCAGCTGACCAGAGCGGGCTACGAGGTGAGGGCCATGGCCCTCTACAACTCCTTTGGCAGCTTTGGCTGGCTGGACAGCTTGCCGCAGGATGTGAAGCAGAGCATAGAGATAATCCCCGGGGACATCCGGGACCCCAATGGGGTGCGGGAGATGATGAAGGGGGTGGACTCGGTGTTCCACCTGGCGGCGCTCATAGCCATACCCTTCAGCTACCACAGCCCCGACAGCTACGTGGACACCAACATAAAGGGCACCCTCAACCTGCTGCAGGCGGCGAGGGAGCTCGGCACCGGCAGGGTGATGATTACCTCCACCAGCGAGGTGTACGGCACCGCCCGCTATGTGCCCATAGACGAAAACCACCCATACCAGGGCCAGAGCCCCTACAGCGCCACCAAGATAGGCGCCGACCGGCTGGCCGAGAGCTTCTACCGGTCCTTCGGCACCCCGGTTACCATCGTGCGGCCCTTCAACACCTACGGCCCCCGCCAGAGCGCGAGGGCGGTTATCCCCACCATAATCTCCCAGCTGCTCAAGGGCAGCGAGGAGATAAAGCTGGGCTCCCTCACCCCCACCCGGGACTTCAACTTCGTGCTGGACACGGTGGCGGGCTTTATGGCGCTGGAGAGCTGCGAGGCGGCGGTGGGCCAGGAGGTCAACATCGCCACCGGGGTGGAGATATCCATCGGCCAGCTGGCGCAGGAGCTCATCCGGCAGATAAACCCCGCCGCGCGCATAGTCTGCGACCAGCAGCGGCTGCGCCCGGAGAAGAGCGAGGTGAACCGGCTGCTGGGGGACAACAGCAGGATCCGCGCCCTCACCGGCTGGGCCCCCAGGTACGACCTGGCCTCGGGGCTGGCGCTCACCATCGAGTGGATACGGGGCAACCTCGGCAGCTACAAGAGCGAGATATACAACATCTGACCGGCAAGGCCGGAAGCAAGGAACGGAGATGAACCGAATGAAAAAGATCCCTCTCTCGGTGCCCAACCTCAAGGGCCGGGAGGCCCAGCTGGTGGGCCAGGCGGTGGCGGACGAGTGGGTCTCCACCGCGGGGCCGTTTGTGTCCGAGTTTGAAGAGAAGGTAGCGGAGTTTGTGGGCGTTCGGGAGGCGGTGGCCTGCCAGAGCGGTACCGCCGGGCTGCACCTGGGGCTCATGGAGCTGGGGGTTCAGCCGGGGGAGAAGGTGATAACCTCCGACCTCACCTTCATGGCCACCGTCAACCCCATACACTACTGCGGCGCCGAGCCCATATTCATGGACTGCGACGACACCCTCTGCATGGACGCCGGCAAGCTCCGGGAGTTCTGCGAGCAGGAGTGCCAGCTGCGGGAGGGGGCGCTGTACGAAAAGAGCAGCGGCCAGCGCATAAGGGCGGTGGTCCCGGCCCACATCTTTGGCAACCTCTGCGACATGGAGGCCATAATGGACATTGCGGAGGAGTTCCACCTGCTGGTGCTGGAGGACGCCGCCGAGGCGCTGGGCTGCCGCTGGAACACCGGCCGCTACGCCGGACGCCACGCCGGGACGGTGGGGGACGTGGGAGCCTTCTCCTTCAACGGCAACAAGATAATCACCACCGGCGGCCGCGGGCTGGTGGTGAGCCGCCACCCGGACAAGCTCGCCCACATGCGCTACAAATCCACCCAGGCGAAGGACGACACCCTGCGCTTTATCCACCGGGAGGTGGGCTACAACTACCGCCTTACCAACCTGCAGGCCGCCATGGGCATAGCCCAGATGGAGCAGCTGCCGGAGTTTATTAAGA
>CALXAK010000046.1 GCA_944386255.1 uncultured Clostridia bacterium | reverse complement strand
CGCAGCTCCAGGTGCCGGCGGGGTTCGGTGGTGTCTATGCCGTTGCCCAGCACCGCCACCGAGCGGCCGCCGTTTTTGAGCACCGCTGCGTGCACCTCGGCGTCCACTCCTCTCGCAAGACCGCTTGCCAGCACCACCCCCGCCTTTGCAAGGGGTTCGCATATGGCCCTCACCGCCTCCCTGCCGTAGCGGGTCATGTACCTCGAGCCCACCGCGGCGGCGTCCACCCGCTCCAGCAGCGACGGGTCCCCGGTGCAGAAGAGCAGCACCGGCGGCACGGCTATTCGCCGCAGGCGTTCGGGATAGCTCTGGGAGTCGTAGGTGATAACGGTTACTCCGCCCTTCTGGCAGAGCTCCAGCCTCCTGCGCATATCCTCCAGGGAGGTGCTCCGGGGCCTGTGGACCTCCCGGGGTTTCAGGAGCTTCGCGAGGGCGCTGGAGGAGCGGCGCTCGTATATCTCCCGCAGGTAGCCCACCTGGTAGAGCAGCTGGGTGAACCCGGGCCGGCTGGGGCCCATCACCTCCGCAAACCAGAGCCACAGCAGCAGTTCCTCCTCCACCGTTACCTCCTTCTGAAAATCCACATGAGCACGGCGGCGGCCGCGGCGGCGTTGAGGCTCTCCACGCCGGCCTGCAGCGGTATCACCACCGACCGGCTGCAGAGGTCTATCACCTCCGGGGCGAGGCCCCGCCCCTCGCTGCCGATGGCCACCGCAAGCTTGTCCGGCGGCGGCAGGCGGTCGGCCGGGACCGAGTCCCGGTGCAGCGCGGCGGCCAGCACCGAAAAACCGGCGTCCCGGAGCCCGCCCACCAGCAGCTCCGGCTCCCCCACCGCTATCCCCAGGCGGAAGCAGGCGCCCATACTGGCGCGCAGCGCCTTTGGGGAGTAGGGGTCGGCGCAGTCCCTGTCCAGAAGACAGGCCTCAAACCCGAAGGCCGCGGCGGAGCGTATGGCGGCGCCCACGTTGCCCGGGTCCTGCACCCCAGAGAGCAGCAGCACCCGGGACATGGCCCCGAGCGCCTCCACCGGCAGCTGAGCGGGGCGCTCCGCAACCCCTATTACCCCCTGTGGGGAGGGCTGGAGCGAGAGCTTGCAGGCCACCTGGTCGGACATGAGATAGACCGCCGTCCCGCCGCTCTGGAAACTCTGCGGGTCTATCTCCCCCGCCTCCAGCGCGCGCTCGGTGAGCCAGAGCTCGGTGAACCGCAGGCCGAGGCCGGCCGCGTCCAGCAGCAGCTTTGGAGTTTCCAGCACGATGCAGCCGCTCTCCCGGCGCCGGGAGGCGCTGGTCATGAGGGAGAGCAGCCGTTTTGCGCTTTGGTTGTTCCTCGAGGTAATCTCTATCAAGCGTTGCACCTCTGGCCGGGCCGCAAAGCGGGGAGGCTTTAACTCTTCGAATAATATGGCAAAGCCCGCGCGCGTAAATACGCGTACGGGCGGTGTGCCGAAATCAGAGAGCGGCCTTTGCCTTTTCCACCAGCTGGGTGAAGGCGGCGGCGTCGTGGATTGCGATCTCGGAGAGCATCTTGCGGTTGAGGTCCACCCCGGCCTTCTTGAGGCCGTTCATAAAGCTGGAGTAGTTGACTCCGTTGATGCGGCAGGCGGCGGAGATGCGGGTGATCCAGAGCCTGCGGAAGTCGCGCTTGCGCTGCTTGCGGCCGATGTATGCCTTCTGGCCGGACTTGTACACCGCCTCTTTGGCGGTCCTGAAGAGCTTGCTCTTGCTGCCGTAGTAGCCTTTGGCAAGCTTAAGTACCTTCTTCCTTCTTTTGCGGGTCATCATTGCGCCTTTAACACGGGCCATTTTTATAATCCTCCGTTAGCGGTTGTGTTTGGGTATTGGGCCTTGCGCCTTAGTCGTAGGGGAGCATCTTGCGGACGCTGGCCGCGTTGGCGGAGGCCACATAGGCGCCCTGGCGCAGGTTTCTCTTGCGCTTGGTGGACTTGCGCTTGGTGTTCAGGAAATGGTTCATGAAGGCGTGGGCGCGCTTGATCTTGCCGTTCTTGGTAAAGCCAAAGCGCTTCTTGGCGCCGCCGTGGGACTTGATCTTGGGCATTTTGAGTTTCCTCCCTAAGTTTACTTTGCGTTTTTGGGTGCAAGGAACATCTGCATGGAACGGCCCTCCAGCTTTGGGGGCTTCTCCACCGAGCCGTACTCCGAGAGAGCCTGGGCGAAGCGGTCCATGGTGACGTTGCCCATGTTTGCGTGGGCGCGCTCGCGGCCGCGGAAGCGTATGCTGGCCTTTACCTTGTTGCCGTCCTGCAGGAACCGGGCGGCGTGGCCGACCTTGGTGTCAAAGTCGTGCTGGCCGATGTTGAGAGAAAGGCGTATCTCCTTAATCTCCACCACCTTCTGGTTCTTGCGCGCCTCCTTTTCCCTCTTCTGCTGCTCGAAGCGGTACTTGCCGTAGTCCATGATCCGGCAAACCGGGGGCTGGGCCTGGGGGGCTATGAGCACAAGGTCCATGTCCTTGCTCTCGGCGAGCTTCAGCGCCTCCGCCGAGCTCATGATGCCGAGCTGGCCGCCCTCGCTGTCCACCACGCGGACCTGGGGCTCGCGAATGTCGCGGTTGATTGTGAGTTCTCTGTTGGCTATTGCCCTGCACCTCCAGCTTGATATAGCAAAAAAAGCGCGAAAACATCGCGCTCCAACACCCGCCGCCACAAAAGCGGCTGAATATTGACCCGGCGCCGGCGGCGCACAAGGTGAGAGCGGAACGCATCTGCTTTCTTGTCGCAAATATATTACCAGCCGGCGGGGGTTATGTCAAGGGCTAATTTTCTTTGCAAAAGCCGCCTCGCTATTATACAATAAAATCAAACCTTACTGCAATCGAGGTAGAGGGAAATGGTGAAAAAAAGGTCTGTTGCTGCCGGCATGTCCGCCCGGCAGGGAGCTGCGGCCACGGCGGCGGGGATGCTGCTGTTTGCCGTCTTTGCCGTGGTGGTGTACCGCTGGAGTCCTCTGGAGGCGGGGGCGGCGCTGCTGTTCCTCTGCCTTTCGGTGGCGCTGCCGGGGCTTGCGCTGGCAAAGCTGCTGAGGGTGGCGCTGAGCCCCCTCGAGACGCTGGCGGCGGCCTTTGGCCTCGGCTTTGGGGCCAACCTGCTGGTCTACTTCCCTCTCGCGGTGACCTACAGCACCCGTATCATTCCCTATGTCTCGGGGGCGGTGGCGGCGGTCTCGGCGGCGGCCCTCTGGCTCATGCGCCGACGGCCCCTCTGCGGCCGGGAGGACCGGGGGGAGCTCAAAATAGCGCTGGCGCTCTGCTTTGCGGGGGCGCTGGTGACCGCCGCGGCCTTCTCGGCGGGGCTGCTGGACCCGGAAAAGTCCGGGCTGCATTACTACTTCCACGACACCATGAACTCCGCCGCCCTCACAGCGTCGGCAAAGCTCGGCTATCCTTTTGAGTTCTTCCAGATGGCGGGGGTCACCTACTGGTACCACCCCTTCCTCTACGGCTTTGGGGCGGTGGCCAGCCTCTGCACCGGCCTGCCCGCCTTTGAGGTGACCACCAAGCTATACACCCTGCTCATGACCCCCTTTGCCACGGCGGCGCTGGTGGCCCTGACAATGCGGCTCACCCGCAGCCGGGCGGCAAGCTGGGTCTGCGGCGTGGCCTGCGGACTCTTCCCGGCGGGGAGATACATATACTACTACCTCTTCGAGGACGTGCTGGGCTTTATGCCGGGTCTCGCCTTTGGGGCGCTGGCGGTGGGCATGTACCTTGAGGGCCAGAGCCGGGAGGGCTTCAGCCGCTACCACCTGCTGGGAGGGCTGTTTCTGGTGCTCTGCACCGGGGCCAAGGGGCCGGTGGCGGTGCCGGTGGTCTTCGGCATCTGCTTCTCTCTGCTGGTGCAGCTGATCGCCAGCCGGGACCTCATGGTGTTCCCGAAGGGGCTATGCTACGCCCTGCCATTTCTGGGCAGCTACTTCCTGCTCTACGGCAGCGCCGCGGAGCAGTCCATGTCGGTGTCGGTGGGCTATTCCGCCGTGCGCACCGAGTTTGCCAGGTGGCTTTTTGACGCCCTCGGGCGGAACCCCTTCACTCTGGGGGTGAGCTACGTTGAATACGCCGTCACTCTGGAGCCGCTGGTGACGCTGGGGCTTGCGGCCGGCATCGTCATGATGGTAAAGAGCCGCGG
>CALXAK010000045.1 GCA_944386255.1 uncultured Clostridia bacterium | reverse complement strand
AACATCCCGCTGGTGTTCTACGGGGAGAACGAGGCGGAGTACGGCAACCCCATAGCCGACAACGAGAGCGCCCTTCGGGACTCGAGGTTCTTCGCCACCAACGGCAAGGACAGCCTCTACCTTGGCGGGGTGTCGGTGGAGCAGCTGGAGCGGGACTTTGAGGTGGACCCGGCGGATCTCGCCATCTACCTTCCCCCCACCGAGCAGGAGCTGGAGAGCCACAAGGTGGAGGTGCACTACCTGGGCTACTACCTCAAGTGGCACCCCCAGGGAGCCTACTACTACAGTGTGGAGCACTCCGACTTCATGCCCAGCCCCGAGCGCACCGTCGGCACCTACTCCAAGTACAACTCCATAGACGACAAGATAGACGATTTCTTCTACTACACCACCTGGATAAAGTTCGGCGTGGGCCGGGCCAGCTACGACGCTGCCCAGGAGATACGCAATGGCGAGATAACCCGCGAGGAGGGCGTTGCGCTGGTCAAAAAGTTTGACGGCGAGTTCCCGGAGCGGTTCGCAGAGGAGATCTTCCGCTACCTTTCGATGGACGAGCGCAACTTTTCTCCCAAGGTCCGCTCCCTCTTCCAGCAGCCGGAGATGGACAGGGCCTACTTTGAGAACCTCACCGACCGGTTCCGCTCCCCGCACCTTTGGATGTACGACAACGGTGTTTGGAAACTGCGGCACACCGTCTGGCAGGAGGAAGGCAAATGAGCAGCCTCAGGGTGGCCGCCCGCCTGGACGTCAAGGACAGTTACCTCGTAAAGGGCATACAGCTTGAGGGTCTTCGCAAGCTGGGCCGGCCGGAGGAGTTTGCAAAACGGTACTATCTCCAGGGCGCGGACGAGATAATATACATGGACATTGTGGCCAGCCTTTACAACCGGGCCAACCTCTCCGCCATTCTGCGCCGCACCACCGAGGAGGTATTTCTGCCCATCACGGTGGGCGGGGGAATAAGGTCGGCGGAGGATGTGAGAGAGATGCTCTCCATGGGCGCTGACAAGGTGGCGATAAATACTGCGGCCATTCGCGACCCGCAGCTCATCACCCAGGTGGCAAGGGCGTTCGGCAGCCAGTGCATGGTGCTGAGCATAGAGGCAAAGCGCACCCCCGCCGGAGGATACGAGTGCTACTGCGACTACGGCAGGGAGCACACCGGCGTGGACGCCCTGGATTGGGCGAAAAAAGGGGTGGAGCTGGGAGCAGGAGAGATACTGCTCACCTCGGTGGACCGGGACGGACTCAGGCGGGGGATGGATCTTGAGCTCATTGAGGCGGTCTGCGGCTCGGTGGATGTGCCGGTCATCTGCTCCGGCGGGGTTTCCGGGGCGGCTGACATCGCCGCCGCCGCATCCCGAGGAGCCGGCGCGGTGGCGGTGGGTTCCCTGCTGCACTACGGCGGCGCGGAAATTGACGGACTAAAGCGCCGGCTCACCGAGCTGGATGTGGAGGTGAGACTGTGAAGGTCGCTGTTATTGATTACGGACTCTCAAATCTGCTCAGCGTCCAGAGGGCGTTCCTTCGCTTTGGAGCAGAGGCTCTTGTCACCTCACGGCCGCAGGAGCTTTGCAGCGCGCAGGCTCTGGTGCTGCCGGGGGTGGGGGCATTTAAGGACGGCATGGACCGGCTGGACTCCCTGGGCCTCTCGGATGCCATACGGCGGATGGTGGGGGAGGGTACGCCGCTGCTGGGCATCTGCCTCGGGATGCAGATGCTCTTTGACGAGGGGGAGGAGTTCGGCCCCAGAAAAGGCCTTGGCATCATACCCGGCAGGGTCTGCAGGATACCGGACCTCGACCTTAACGGCCGTCGGCAGCGGGTGCCCCATGTGGGATGGGAGCGGGTCCGCCGCCGCCCAGGCTGCCAGAATGCCGCCCTCGCCTGCCTCGAGGGTTTTGAGGATGGGGGACACTGCTATTTTGTCCACTCCTATGAGGCTCTTACAGAGCAGCAGGAGGATGTTCTCGCCTCCTGCAGCTACGGCGGCCGGGAGATATGCACTGTGGCGGCAAACGGCGCCGGCAACGCCCTGGGCTGCCAGTTCCACCCGGAGAAGAGCGGCGAAGCGGGGCTTGGGATAATAGACAGCTTTCTCAAAACGGCGGCGGGAGGAGCGCGGCCCCCCAGCAAAGAAAACAAGCGGACCGGCCAGACGGCCGGTCCGCTTTGCAGTTGCAGGCGCTATTTTGTCCGCGGCAGCTTTTTGAAGGCCACAGCAGTGCGGCTGGGCAGGTAGATCCTAAAGCCTGTGCGCCCGTCCGGCTGCTTCTCTGCCCGGTAGAGCTGATGCCCCACCCGGCCCCTGCCGCCAAAGCAGTAGTCGTCGCTGGAGAAGAGCACGTCAAAGTCGCCGGCCTCCCCGGTGGGCAGGAAGTAGCCCTCGTAGCTGCTGGTCGGGTGGAAGTTGAAGGCGAACCAGGCCCCGCCCTTGCGGTAGAACAGCACCTTGTCGGAGTTGTGCACGTAGAGCTGCCGGTCGCGGCCGGGCAGCACCTTCTGCCGCTTCGCCATGGCCACCATCGCCTTTTCAAAGGCCAGCAGGTACTGGTACTTGAGCTCCGGGTTGTCCGCGAGGGACCACTGGCGGCGGCAGTAGTGGAAGCTCCAGCCGTTGCCCTCCCGGGGAAAGTCTATCCACTCCGGGTGGCCGAACTCGTTGC
>CALXAK010000044.1 GCA_944386255.1 uncultured Clostridia bacterium | reverse complement strand
ATGCAGAATATCATCAGCAAAGAAATGTTGTTGTAATAGTAAACAAAGTAATCGGCGTATCTGCCGTTGAGCTTGAAATCGTCCAGGACGTCCGGTATGGAGCCGAACACGGCTGCAAGATCCACGTGCAGTCCCGGCACCGTAAGCAGACCGAACGCTGCCAGCAGCAGAAAGAACCCTATGTAGCAAAATGGCATTATTCTCTGCAGCCTGCATACTTCAAAGCGGCAAAGTCCCCTTGAGAAAAGCGCAAATGCCGCCAGAAAAGCAGCGCCAAAGCCCAGCGCCCTCACGGTATCCGGCATGCGCAGGAGACTCGCGCACAAAAACAAGCCGATTAGAACTATAAACACGGCTTCCAACATGCGTTTTAAAACTGCCTGCATAGCTCCACCTCAAAAAAGCCATGGGTTGCTTCGGTGTTCCAATTATACCACCTGACGGCGGATATTGCACCCTTGCGCGGCCTTCGGCCGCAGAAGGGGATTCTCCCACCCGCCTGGCAACTGCACAGACGAAAAGCGCGGAGCAATCCCTTTTTGCCGGGGCAAAACAACAGCCGCCGTACACGAATGGGTGTACGGCGGCGCCGTTTAAAAGTCCACTTCTGGGAGGATCAATACTTCTCCCGCTTTACATAGGTGGTGTGCAGTATCTTGTGGGCCTTGTGGCTGCCCGGCTCGCCCAGGTAGGAGCTGTAGATCTCCTTGACCACGGGGTTCTCATGGCTCTTGCGCAGAGTCATCGCGCCGTCCTCGCCGTAAAGGGCCTTGGCCCTTTCGGCCCTGAGGTCCACGGTGTTGCGGATGTAACCGGGCTGGTGGGGCTGGCCGCCGCCGTTTACGCAGCCGCCGGGGCAGGCCATGACCTCAATGAAGTCGTAGCTCTTCTCACCGCTCTTCACCATGTCCAGCAGCTTGGAGGCGTTCTCAAGGCCGGAGGTGACTGCCACCCGGACCTTGGTGCCATTGAGGTCGTACTCCGCCTCCTTTATGGCCTCCACGCCGCGAACCGCGTGGAACTCGACGCTCTCCAGCTCCTTGCCGGTGACCACCTCGTAGACGGTGCGCAGCGCCGCTTCCATAACGCCGCCGGTGGCGCCGAAGATGTGTCCTGCGCCGGAGGCAACGCCGAAGGCAGGGTCAAACTCCTCGTCCGGCAGCGCCTCAAACACAATGCCTGCGCGCTTTATCATGTTGGCGAGCTCGCGGGTGGTGAGGGAGGCATCCAGGTCGGGGTAACCGGAGGCCGCCTGGTCCTCCCGGTTGATTTCAAACTTCTTTGCGGTGCAGGGCATGATGCTCACCACATAGAGGTTCTTGGGATCGATGCCCTCCTTCTCGGCGTAGTAGGTCTTCATGAGAGCGCCGTACATCTGCTGGGGGGACTTGCAGGAGGAGATGTTGGGGATGAACTCCGGGTAGTAGAGCTCGCAGAACTTGACCCAGCCGGGGGAACAGGAGGTGATGAGGGGCAGAGCACCGCCGTTCTTCATGCGGGCGAGCAGCTCGGTGCCCTCCTCCATGATGGTCATGTCGGCGGCGGTGTCCACGTCGAACACCTTGTCAAAGCCCATGCGGCGAAGAGCAGCTGCCAGCTTACCCTCCACGTTGGTGCCAATGGGCATGCCGAAACATTCGCCCAGCTGAGCGCGCACCGAGGGAGCGGGGGCCACCACCACAACCTTGTCCGGGTCGGCGAGGGCGTCCCACACCTTCTGGGTGTCGTCCTTCTCGGTGAGGGCCCCGGTGGGGCAGACCGAGATGCACTGGCCGCAGTTGATGCAGGGGGTGTTGTCGAGGGACATGTCAAAGGGGGAGCCGATGTGGGTCTTCATGCCGCGGTTGTTGGCCCCGATGACCGCCACGTGCTGGTTGGCCTTGCAGACCGCCACACAGCGCCGGCAGAGTATGCACTTGGAGTTGGCCCGCACCAGGGGGGGCGCAGAGTCGTCGATGTCCGGCTTCATGTCGTGGTTGCCGAAACGGTACATGTCAACGCCGTACTCCTGGCAGAGGGTCTGCAGCTCGCAGTCGGTGCTGCGGGGGCAGGAGAGGCAGTCGGTGCGGTGGTTGCTCAGCAGCAGCTCCAGGGTGGTCTTGCGGCTCTCCCGGAGCTTGGGGGAGTTGGTGGTGACCTCCATACCCTCGGTGACGGGGGTGACGCAGGCGGCCATCAGGCCGCGGCCGCCCTTTACCTCAACGAGGCACATGCGGCAGGCACCGATAGCGTTGATGTCCTTGAGGTAACAGAGGGTGGGGATGCGTATTCCGGCAGCCACCGCGGCGTCCAGGATGGTAGAATCCTTGGCCACCTCAACGGGGATGCCGTTTATGGTCAGATGAATGGTTTCACTCATTTAAGTACCCTGTCCTTTCCTTTTTTCAGCTTACTTCTTGGAGATGGCGCCGAACTTGCAGTTTTCCATGCAGACGCCGCACTTGATGCACTTGGAGGTGTCGATCACGTGGGGCTCCTTCACCTTGCCGGTTATTGCACTGACAGGGCACTTGCGGGCACAGAGGGTGCAGCCCTTGCACTTTTCGGGGTCGATCTCGTAGTGGAGCAGACCCTTGCAGACGCCGGCAGGGCACCTCTTCTCTACCACGTGGGCGACATACTCGTCCCGGAAGTATTTGAGGGTGGAGAGCACGGGGTTGGGGGCGGTCTGGCCCAGGGCGCACAGGGAGTTCTGCTGGATGTAGGCGCAGAGCTCTTCAATCCTGTCTATGTCCTCCAGGGTGCCGGTGCCGTCGGTTATCTTCTCCAGCAGCTCATAGAGGCGCCTTGTGCCGATGCGGCAGGCGGTGCACTTTCCGCAGGACTCGTCCAGGATGAACCGCAGGAAGAACTTGGCTATATCCACCATGCAGTTGTCCTCGTCCATGACGATGAGTCCGCCGGAACCCATCATGGAGCCGATGGCCTTGAGGCTGTCGAAGTCGATGGCCACGTCCAGGTTCTGGGCGGGGATGCATCCGCCGGAGGGCCCGCCGGTCTGGGCGGCCTTGAACTTCTTGCCGTTGGGGATGCCGCCGCCGATCTCGAAGATGACCTCCCGCAGGGTGGTGCCCATGGGTATCTCCACAAGTCCGGTGTGCTTTATCTTGCCGCCCAGGGCGAACACCTTGGTGCCGGAGTTGTTGGGGGTGCCCATGGATTTGAACCAGTCCGGCCCGTTGAGGATTATCTGGGGCACGTTCGCCCAGGTCTCAACGTTGTTGACAATGGTGGGCTTGCCCCAGAGTCCCTTCACAGCGGGGAAGGGGGGACGGGGCCTGGGCTCGCCGCGCTTGCCCTCGATGGAGGTGAGCAGGGCGGTCTCCTCGCCGCAGACAAAGGCTCCGGCGCCCAGCTTTATGTCGATGTCGAAGTTGAAGTCGGTGCCGAATATGTTGTTGCCCAGCAGGCCGTACTCCCGGGCCTGGCCGATGGCGACCCGAAGGCGCTGCACCGCAATGGGGTACTCGGCGCGCACATAGATGAATCCCTGGGAAGCGCCGATGGCGTAGCCGGCAATGGCCATGCCCTCCAGCACCACGTGGGGGTCGCCCTCCAGGATGGAGCGGTCCATAAAGGCGCCGGGGTCGCCCTCGTCGGCGTTGCAGACCACATACTTCTGGTCTCCCTCAGAGACGAACCTCCACTTGAGGCCGGTGGGGAAGCCGCCGCCGCCGCGTCCGCGAAGGCCGGAGTCCAGGATGGTCTGGGTGACCTCGGCAGGCTTCATCTCGGTGAGCACCTTGCCCAGGGCGCGGTAGCCGTCAAAGGCGATGTACTCCTCTATGTTCTCGGGGTTAATGCGTCCACAGTTGCGCAGCGCTATGCGCAGCTGCTTGCGGTAAAAGTCGGTGTCGTCAAAGCTCTTGACCGCGTTTTCGGTCACCGTCTCGTCGAACAGCAGGTGCTTTACGGGACGGCCCTTGAGCAGGTGCTCCTCCACTATCTCGGGCACATGCTCCGGGGTGACGGCGCTGTAG
>CALXAK010000043.1 GCA_944386255.1 uncultured Clostridia bacterium | reverse complement strand
TTTTTGCCAAAGCCGCGCGGCGCTCGCCCCTTCTTCTGACGGCCTTCGGCGCTCATCACCAGCCAAAATCCACAACATGCCGACGCCAAAACTCCGCCATCACCTGGACCTCATCCGATTTCGCCCGTGGCAGGCGTCTTTCCATAAAAAATAAAGAGAACCCGGCTATCCATCGGGTTCTCCAAATATCTGTACTAATAATAGGTCTTTTGACCGATTTTTGTTTTTTTTGTTGTCCGGCGCCCGTCGCTCAGCTGTCCCATTTGCGGTATAACATCCCATAAATAGGACTGATATTCAGTGGCAGCCCTCGCCGCATCCCTCGTCGCTGTGGCAGCCGCGCTCACCGCATCCGTGGTCGCCGCAGCCGTCCTGGTGGTGGCCGTGGTGGTCGCAGTTGGGCTGGCTCTCAAAGCTCAGCGTTCCCGCCAGCAACTGCTCCACCGCCCTGTCCGCGGAGCCTCTCACCCCGGCGCAGACCTCAATGCCCGCCTGAGCCAGCGCCTGCATGGCCCCACCGCCGATTCCGCCGCAGATGAGCGCATCCACCCCAAGCTGGCGCAGCAGCCCGGCCAGCGCCCCGTGGCCGCTGCCGCCGCTGCTCTCGAGGCGGCTCTCCACCACCTTGCCGCCCTCCGCCCGGTAGAGCTTGAACTCACTGGTGTGGCCGAAGTGCTGAAACACCTCACCGTTCTCATAGGTAACCGCTATAATCATATTGTCCCTCTCCTTTTTGCCAAGGCTGTGCCTAACCTGCCTGGGACAGATGCGGCCGCAGCCGCCCTCCCCCTGGCACACCCGGTAGTCTCCGCCGCCTATCACCAGCGGCGCGCCCTCCACCAGCGCCTTTGCCAGCAGCCGCCGCGCCCGGTCGTAGATCTGCTGGACGGTAGCCCTTGAGACCCCCATCATCCGGCTGCACTGCTGCTGGGAGAGCCCCTGGTGGTCAATAAGGCGCAGCGCCTCAAACTCCTCCACCAACAGCTCCACAGGGGCGGCGCGTCCGGGCTGGCTGGGTGCAAACTCACTCACCGCCGGCAGTCCGCAAACCCTGCGGCATTTTCTGGGACGGGGCATATCAACCTCCGGGTTTTTGGCATATGCCATTTATTGCCCTCATTTTAACACCGCCTTGCCCCCGGGTCAAGGGGCAAAAGGTCAAAATAACAGGGTTTGACCGGGCTACGGCCGCCCTTTCCCTTCCCCCGACGGCAGCGCGGGGGCGCCAACCCATCTCCACCGTCGGGTGCCGCCTTCTGCCACCGCCCGAGGATGGGGGGTGATCCAGTCCTTCCCCCCACACCAGCAAACCTCGGCCTGTGAAAATCCACCGAGCGGGAGACGGCTCCCTTTCGGAGACCGACCGCCCTGCAAAAGCCGGACAAGAGCTGTTTTCGCCAGCCCATTTACCCCTTCCACCCCTCGCCCGGACCGCCTGCGGCCAGCCGGCAGGGCAGGAAAGCCGTAAAATTACATTTGTATTTCATATATAAAATATATTTGTGTAACTATTTTACGGCCGGTAACTTCAGCTTCCACCCTGGGTATTGCCAAAACGGCTGGCCCACATGTAACAAAAGGATATGCTCCGGCCCGTCAACCCTCCCGGCAGACTGTTGCGCCCGACGCAGGAGCCGCTTGGCCCCAGCCGGCGCCGCAGAGCACCCCCGGGCTGGACGGTACCGGCTGCGCCCCACCGCTCGCCCCAGTCTCCCCCGCCAGCGAAAGGGTTTCTCCGCCCCGGCCGACGCTGCGGAGTATCCCCGGGCTGGACAGCGGCGGCCGCAGGTTGTATCATTCTGATTGGAGCTGCCGCCGGTGCGCGGCGAAAGGAGGCCAACATGCCAAAGCGCGAACACCCCTACCTCAAGGCCGTGATAAAGGTTATAACCGGCGTAGGGCTTCTCTATCTGGCTTCCCGGCTGGTGGACTGGCTGGGGATCTGAATTTATTTACATATTGTAATTTATCAGATTTATTTAACTTATTGTATTTACATCTGTTCTCTGCCACCTCAACCGGTTTTGGCTCCTTGAGGGGCGCGGACGGGTAAACTGCTGCATTTTTAGGGCAATCTGCCGCTCTGTTTATTACAAATAGTATAATTATTTGAATATTCGACAGATAGTATGCGCCGCATACCTCATCATGGGTCTTGTTCTAACCCCCCGCGGGCCATGCGGCGCCAATATGCCGCAACGGGTTTTGTCGGGTTCCGGGACGGTAACGCAGAGCGTGAGGTCGGTCCCATCTTGGCTGTGGGCCGGGCTGGGTCGGTCCGGAGGAGATGGAGCACTAGTAGGGCTGGAGACCGAGCGTCGCCTAACCTGCTGGTAGAGGTGATGTCCAGCGGCCGGGGTGGAGCGCCGGGCCGCAGCGGCACCCCGCCTGTTGGGATGGATGGGCCAAACTTCCGCGCCGCCGCTCAGAGGAGCATCGTTCAGCCCACCTCCGGTAAAGACCGTAGTTTGAAGCTCCGGGAGAATCGTCCATCCTTGCAGCATCTCCGCCGGGAGTGGCCGTGGGAGCTGCCCCTACTTCGCCGGTGTGCCCGCCGGCGAAAACAATATTTGAACCGCAGACAGCAAAGGGAAGCCGCCGGGGTCATCTCCCCGGCGGCTTCCCTTCTGTAGAGATAATACTATTTGTAATAATACCAATTAATTATACAAAGTTTCACTCCAACGTCTCGGGGCAGAGCCGGAGCAGCTGCTGGGGACAGACCCCCCGCTCCACCAGCTCGCCGCCGCTCCAGCGGCCCTCCACCGTCTCCCCATCGGGGTAGGTGTAGCGGCCCCAGCCGGTGCGGGTGCCGTCCTGCCACTCCCCCCGGTAGAGCTCGCCCCCCTGGTAGAACATGCTCCCGGCGCCGTTGCAGCGGTCCTCCCGGAACTCACCAACATAGCGGCCCACCCCCTTGAAGAGGCAGCTCCCCCAGCCGCTGCAGCAGCCGTCCCGGAACTCCCCTTCGTAGCGGTCGCCGTTCTCAAACCGGTAGACCCCCATGCCCTGCATGACACCGTCCACCGTCTCCCCCTCAAACCAGGCCCCGCCGGGGAAGCGCATCCTCCGGCGCACCACCCGGCCCTCGGCGGGGGAATTCTGCTCCAGCAGCTGCTGCAGGCCGAGCAGCTGACCCCCAAAGCCATCCAGCCAGCCCGGGCGGAAGCGCTCCAGCTCCCCCTCCACCGCCAGCAGCTGGGAGGGGCCAAAGCCCCGGAACGCCCCGGAGCCTATCTCCTTTACTCCCTCTGGTATAATTAGCCTTCTAATATACAGATTGGAGAATGTCTCCGGCAGAATGACCGCCACCGAGTCGGCCAGCAGCAGGGTGCCGAGACCGGGGCAGCCCCGCAGCTGCTCCGGGCCCAGCTGGGAGAGGCCCTCCCCCATGAGCCAGAGGTTGGTGCCCTCCCGGTCCTCGTCCTCGCTGTCCAGCTGCTCCCACCAGCCCCTGCGGGCGAGGGGCCTGCCCCCCAGGTAGAGCGCCTTTCTGGCGGGGCCCTCCGGCGGGTATTCGGTCACCTCGCCCTGGGGCCTGCCGCCGGAGAACTCCCCCTCCAGCACGAGGCCGTCGCTGCGGCGCAGAAGGCCCCGGCCCTGGGGTCTGCCCCCGGGGCCCACCTGGCCCTCGTACACCCCGCCGCTGCGGCCCTGCAGCCTGCCGCTGCCCCGGACGAGCTCCCCCCAGCAAAACTCCCCGCCGTAGCTGGAGCCGTTTTTGGAGAACACGCTCCCGCTGCCGTGGGGCACGCCAAGGCAAACCTCGCCCTGGTACCAGCTGCCGCCGGGGTAGTCCATCCGGCCTGGCTCGGGGGCCTTTGCCCCAGCGGCCGCGGCGGCCCGCTCCAGCAGCTCCGGGGGCACCGGCGCCTCCCGCACCAGCTGGAAGTCCCGGAACTCCCCCTCCTTGACCGAGCCGTCCGGCAGAATCCTCCTGCCGAGGCCGCTGAAGCCGTCCCGGCTGAATTCGCCGAGGCAGAGCCCTCCCTCCCGGGGGAAGAAGGCCCCCACCCCCTGCATCACCGCCGAGCGTCCGAATTCCCCGCGGTAGCTGCCGCTCTCGTAGTTGCGCCAGCCCCTGCCGCCGAGGAAAAGGTCCTGCTGGAAGCTGCCCTCAATGCGGCCCCCGTCCGGGAAGATGCAGTAGCCCTCCCCCGAGAGCCGGTCGTTTTCAAACACTCCGGCGTGCTGTTCGCCGTCGGCAAAGGTGTAGGCCCCCCGGCCCTGGAACCTGCCGTCCCGGAATTCCCCGGAGTAGCAGTCCCCGTTCGGGAAGGTGTAGCTGCCCTTGCCCTGCATCACCCCGTCCTGCAGCTCGCCTCTGTAGCGGCCGCCGTCGGCAAAGCGCAGCTCCGCCGCAGCCGAGCCGCCCCCTCCCGGCAGGGCCGGGGCCTCCCGTCGGACGTTGTCCCTCGCCTTTGCCCGGGCCGCGTCCTCCCGGGCCCGGTCCAGCTGCCTGCCGCAGTCCCGGCAGTAGCTGTGCAGCCCCTCGCGGTATACCCTGCTGCCCTGCCGCAGCAGCTTGCCGCAGCCGTGGCAGCGGGTGGGGCGCTTGTCAAACCTTGCAGACCACCTGCCCATCCGGGTCCTCCTCAAATAAGATCTCCAATAATCTTTACAAACAGTATCCCCATCACCACCAGCACGATGGGCCGCACGATTTTGGCGCCGTTTTTTAGCACCATGCCCGCTCCCAGCCAGTGGCCCAGAATGCTGAACACCGCCGCCGCCAGCGACAGCGGCAGCTGCACCTCCCCCGAAAAGAGGTAGGCGAAGAGCGCCGCCACGTTGGAGGAGAGGTTCACCACCTTCGCGTTGCCGGAGGCGGTGAGGGTGTCCATGCCGCAGAGCATGGTGAACACCATAATAAGGAAGGTGCCGGTGCCGGGCCCATAGAACCCGTCGTAGCCGCCGATGAAGACGGAGGCCACCGTCGCGATCGCCAGCTGGCCCCGACGGCTGGGGACCCGGCGGCAGGAGAAGTCCTTGTTCCTCAGTACCACCACCGCCGACACCGGCAGCACCGCCAGCATCATCAGCTGCAGCAGCCTCTCGCCGGTGATTAGCGAGAGCTTGGCCCCCAGCCAGGAGCCCACCAGCGCCGCCGCCACCGTGGGCAGCACCAGCCCCCGGTCCACGCAGCTGCCGCGCCAGTAGCGCCCGGTGGAGACGGCGGTGCCGATGGCGCTGGAGAGCTTGTTGCTGCCGATGGAGAGGTGCACCGGCAGCCCCGCCAGCAGGTAGGCTGGCAGGGTAATGAGCCCCCCGCCCCCGGCGATGGCGTCCATAAATGAGCCCAGAAAGACAAGTGGGCACACCACTATGTACATTGCGAGTGTAGCCTGCATGGCGCAAAACGCGGCGGCGCCGCTCTCCTATAAAAATACCAATAGATTATACCACACCGCCGCCCGCCGGTACATACGGCGCAAAAATCTCCCGGAGCTTTTATTGCGCCGGGAGCTGTGGTAGAATCCTGCCAGGAGAAGGATTTTTGTTGAAAGGGAGTGCTGTTAATATGTCCCAGCGTTCGGAGCTTGCGAGGGAGCTTTTTTTGCAGGGCCACTCCTGCGCCCAGTCGGTGGCGGGGGCCTACGCGGACCTCACCGGCATCCCCCAGCGGCAGCTAATGGCTGCCACCGGGGCGCTGGGGGCGGGGTTTGCGGGCCTAAGGTACGTCTGCGGGGCGGTGATGGGCGCGGGGGTGGTGCTCTCGCTGCTCATGGGCGGGGATGACCCGGCCAACAAGCGGGAGGTCTACCGGCGCTGCCGGGAGATAGCCGGGGAGTTTGCCCGGGAGAACGGCAGCTATGTCTGCCGGGAACTGCTGGGGGGCTACAGCAACCCCGAACCCAGCGAGCGCACCGGGGAGTACTACCGCAAGCGGCCCTGTCCCGGCTGCTGCGCCCTGGCGGGGGAGCTGCTGGAGAGGCAGCTGCGGGAGCTAAATCTCATCTAAACCCCGGTTTTGCACCCCCCTGCCACCGGGGCGGGATTTTGGCATAGGCTTTAGCAAATGATATAAAGGAGCCCTTGCCATGCCTACCATTGCAATCTTCAACAACCAGACCGGCCGGACCGAGCGCTACCTGCTCCCCGCCAGCGCCCCCATGCCCTACAGCTCCGGGGCCATAACCGTGGGCGAATTCTCCGCCAGGCGCAGCCCGGTCTGGACCGACCTCGCCACCATGCAGGCCTACTCCGCCCTGGCGGAGGGCTTTGCCGGGAGCATAGAGGTGCTCCGGGGCCTGCTCACCCCCGGCAGCGACTCCACCGGCGGGCTGACCCAGCACTTTGCCGGCACTGCGCTGCTGCTTCGCCCCCGCAAGGCGGAGTGCCTGGCGGGGCGCACCGAGCTGGCAGAGTCGCTCGGGATGTTCTCGGCGGTGCAGGAGTCGGAGGACAGTTTGTATGTGGACTGCCGCTACCTGCCGGTGGCGGGCAGGCTCACCGCCGGCTACCCCACCCTCTTCCGGGGCTCGGCCAACAACTATGTCTACTTCCTGCAGCAGGCGCTCATCTCCCTCGGGCTCTACAGCGGACCGCTGGACGGGATATTCGGCGCCCTCACCGACAGGGCGCTGCGGGAGTTCCAGCGCCGGGCGCTGCTCACCCAGGACGGCATCTGCTCCGGCAGCGCCTGGGTGGCGCTCACCGCCCTCTCGGAGGCGGGCCTGCCTTGAAAAAAGGGGGAAACTGTTGTATTATGAAACCCAAGAGGATTTTACAGCAAATTCACACATTGCCCAAATCATCTTAAACTCTCTAACATAGTATAATATCAGTCGGTCACCCCTCGCCGAAGGCAAAAAGAGGGGACGACCGATTTTTTTGAGCAAAAAGAAGGAGAAGTCACATGAAACGGGTTCTGGCCCTTTGCATACTGACCGCCGCCGCCCTTTCACTCTGCGGCTGCTCCCTTTACGACAGCGAGGCCGGGGACGACATCTCAAAGTTTGTCCGGCCCAGCGAAGCGGATATTCTCGAGATAATTCCGGAGGAATCTGCGGCCCAGCAGGACATCACCGACAGCAGCCAGCAGACCCTCTCCCCCAAGGAGATACAGGACGAGCTGATGGCCTCCGCCGAGACCACCGCCGGGTCCTTCACCCTGGACGAACCGGTGCTGAACGAGGGGTATCTGCACTGCGGCAGCTTTAAGTTCCAGGTGCCGGCCCTCTGGCAGGACCGGATGCTGGTGGAGGTGACCACCGAGGACCTCTCCGGCTACCTTGTCACCACCTACCGCTTCTACTACGTGCAGCAGGAGCCGGAGGTCAACGCCCTTATGATGAGCATAAAGGTTATGCCCTACGACTACTTCTACAGCCACGGTGTACCCAGCGCCACCAATATACTCAGCGACCAGAACACCGAACTTGAATATTTCCTCATGGCGCCGGAGGAGACGCTGCCGGAGGAGTTCACCGAAATGAACGTCTACTCCGCCATCTACTCCGCCCTCGCCTCCTACGAGGAGCCCATCTCCCTGCTCTAACCTTCGCCCGGCCGGAACCGGCGGCGCAGCTGCGCCGCCGGTTTTTCGCGCCCCAAAGGGGCGCGCCCGCGCCCGAGGGCGCGGGGCCGGGCGGGGCCTCGGCAAACGGTACCGGCAGTCCCCTTCCTCCCGTGCGGTGCACCGCCCGGCCACAGCGCTCAGCTATCCTGACTGCTTGCCCCGGAACATCCCCGCCGGGGCAAAAAGAGGGCGGCCGCAGGCTCCAAATCTGAGCTCCCACAGCCGCCTTAGCCATCTGACGCCCCCCGCCCTCACGGCACCAAAGCGGCAGAAACCCCC
>CALXAK010000042.1 GCA_944386255.1 uncultured Clostridia bacterium | reverse complement strand
CACCGACCCGCCGAGGAACATGGAGCCGGTGTCGCCCATGAATACCTTTGCCGGGTAGAAGTTCCAGAGCAGAAAACCCGCACAGGCTCCGGTTATGGCGGTTGCAAACAGGCCGATTCCGGGGAAGTTCACCGCCGAGATGATGATTATGCCGAGGCCCACCACAAAGGTCACCGAGGAACAGAGCCCGTCGAGGCCGTCGGTGAGGTTAACGGCGTTTACAAAGCCCACCACCATTATGATGGCAAAAAAGAAGTAGAATACCCCAAAATCAACATTGCCGATGAAGGGGATGGGCACCTCGGTGCCGCACTCACCGTAGCGGTACATGATGTAGACGTAGGCCGCCGCCACTAGA
Source organism: uncultured Clostridia bacterium (assembly GCA_944386255.1). Lineage (GTDB taxonomy): Bacteria > Bacillota > Clostridia > Oscillospirales > Ruminococcaceae > CALXAK01. The sequence continues at coordinate 6,696 of CALXAK010000042.1, read as the reverse complement.
ATCTGAGGGACGATCTTCTGCCTCGCGGAGAGGCCCAGGTTCTCGTGGTGGCGTATCTTGGCGAAATCGTCCACAAAACCTATCAGCCCAAAAGCGAGGGCGGCGCCGATCGCGGCAAAAAATCTTATATTCTCCGCAAAATACTGGTTGGTGAGAAACTGGGGCACCGCGAGGATGAGGGTGATGTACCCCGCCGCCATGGCAAGCAGCGCGCCCAGCATTATCATTAGCCCACCCATGGTGGGGGTGCCCTCCTTGCCCTTGTGCCAGGTGGGGCCGATGGTGTTTATGCTCTGGCCGAACTTCAGCTTTTTTAGCAGCGGCACCAGCCAGTAGCCGGAGATGCCGGTGACCGCCATGGCCACAACGGCAGTTATCATTATAGCTGTTCTATCCATAGAAGTGGACCGCCCTTTGCTCTGTTACTTGACTTTGTAGAAGATATCTATGGCCTCCTCGAGAGCCATACTGCGGCTGGCCTTGAAGATGACCGCGTCGCCGGCGTGCACCGTGCGCGCAAGATAGACGGCGAGGCTCTTTTTGTCCTCAAAGTGGGCAACGCAGGCGACCCCCGCCGCAATGGCGGCCTTGGCGCAGGCGCGCATCTCCGGCCCGTAGCAGAGCAGCACATCTATGCCGCACTTCGCAGCAAACATCCCAATGGAGCTGTGGGCCTCGGCGGAGATGGAGCCCAGCTCCAGCATGTCGCCCAGCACCGCCACCTTTATGCCCTTTACCGGCAGAGAGGCAAGCATTGAGAGGGAGGCGACCATGGAGTCGGGGCTTGCGTTGTAGCAGTCCTCAATAACGGTTATGCCCTCAAACTCCACCATCTTCTGGCGCATGCCGGTGGAGCGGTAGTTGGCAAGGGCCGCGGCCGCCCTCTCGGGGTCGAGGCCTATCCTGGTGGCGGCAGTGTAGCCCGCGATGGCATCCAGGATGTTGTGCTCGCCTATGGCGGGGATGCTGGCATTGAATTCGCCGTTTATCCGGTCTTTAATGGTGAACTCGGTGTGCATCTCTCTTGTCATTATATTCGACGCAACCACATCGCAGTCCCGGTTGACAATTGAGAAGGTCGCGGTCTCGCGGGGTATGCTCCTTCTGGCCTCCATGAGCATCTCGTCGTCGCCGTTTATGACCAGTATGCCCTTTGCGGGCATGCCCTCGGTGATTTCGAGCTTTGCCTTGAGGATGTTGTCCCGGGTCTTAAGGTTCTCAAGGTGGGAGACGCCTATGGCGGTTATTATGCCCACGTCCGGCCGGGCGGCCCTTGTGAGCTTGCTTATGTCGCCGAGGTTGTTCATGCCCATCTCCACCACCAGCAGCTGGGTGGTGCTGCCGATGGAAAAGAGGGTGTTGGGCAGGCCTATCTCGTTGTTCTGGTTGCCCTCATTCTTCACGAACTCGCCGAACTGCGAGAAGATGGCCGCCACCATCTCCTTGGTGGTGGTCTTGCCGACGCTGCCGGTGACGCCGATTACCTTTGGGGAAAAGCCGGCGCGGTAGTTGCCGGAGATGGCTATGAGGGCGTCCTTGGTGTCGCTCACCACTATCTGGTCAATGTCGCAGCCGGGGACCACATGGTCCACCACAGCCGCCACGGCGCCCTTCTGGGCTGCCTCGGCCACATAGTCGTGGCCGTCCATCCTGTCGCCCTTAACGGCCACAAACAGGCTCCCGGGCTCCAGCTCCCTTGAATCGGTGGTAACCGAAGAGATAACGGCGTCGGGGTTTTTGGCCATGCCGATGCCGTTTATAAGGTCAAATAGTCTGCGCGGTTCCATCTCTCTCCCCTCTCTTCTTAAAGTAATCCGCCACAATGCGGTGTTCGTCGAGGTAAATTGTGCAGCCGTCTATCACCTGGTAGTCCTCGTGGCCCTTGCCACAAAGCAACAGTACATCCCCGGGCTGCAGGTTGTCAAGCGCCCAGCGGATGGCCTCGTGCCGGTCGGGAATGGCCATGAAGGGCACCTTCTGGTCCTCCAGCAGCGGCAGCAGGCTGTCGATTATGGCCACCGGGTTTTCGGTGCGGGGGTTATCAGAGGTGAGGATTATAAAGTCCGAATAGCTGCTCACCGCCTCCACCATGGCCGGGCGTTTGAGCGGGTCCCGGTCGCCGGCGCAACCGAAAAGTGTAACAAGGCGCTTTGGCGCAAAGGGTCTCATGCTGCGCAGAAGCTGGGCGAGGGCGTCGGCGGTGTGGGCAAAGTCGCATATCACGGTGACCTCGCCCTTGTAGAGCACCTCGCAGCGGCCCCGCACCCCAGACACCCTCTCGAGGGCGCTGCAGGCCTCGGTCCGGTCCACCCCGAGGCAGAAGAGCGCCGCCAGCGCCGCCATGGCGTTGGACACCGAGAACTCTCCCGGCATCGGGAAGCGAAGGCGCTGGATAAACCCGGTGCCATTTACGGCGAATTTGACGCCCGAAGCGGAAAACTCGATGCTTTTTGCGGTGTAGTCCGCCCTGTCGCTGCTGGCGGAGAAGGTTATGGTGGGGATGCTGAGCTCCCCTGCCAGCTGCTCACCCCTCGGGTCGTCCAGGTTTACCGCAGCGGTTTTTGCCTGGTTAAATAGTATCCTCTTTGCGGCAAAGTAGTTTTCCATACTGCCGTGGTAGTCCAGGTGGTCCTGGGAGAGGTTGGTAAAAACGGCGCAGTCCACCGTGAGGCAGGCGAGCCGCTGCTGGTGCAGCGCCTGGGAGGAGGCCTCCATAACAAGGTGGGTGCAGCCGGCGGAGACCATGCGGCTCATAAGAGAGTAGAGGTCCCAGGGTTCGGGGGTGGTGAATTTTGCCGGAACAGCCACATTCCCAATCTCGCTGCGCACCGTGCCGATGAGGCCGCAGGTGTACCCCAGGTTCTCCAGCGCCTGCTTTATGACGGTGGAGACGGTGGTCTTGCCGTTGGTGCCGGTCACCGCCACAATGGTGAGGCTCTCCTGAGGGTTGCCGAAAAAGTTCTGGCATAGCCTTGCATAGGCTTTTCTCGTGTCCTCAACCAGCAGCTCGCCGCTGCAGCCGGTCGGCCGCTCGGCGATGACCGCCGCGGCGCCGTTTTCCATGGCGATGCGCGCGGCGCTGTGCCCGTCGAAGGAGGCGCCTTTTATGCAGACGAAAAGGCAGCCGTCCTCCACCTTCCGGGAGTCGCTCACCACGGCGGTGATCTCCCGGTCGGCGGGACTGCCTTTGTATTCTATTCCACAGAGGAGCTGGGAGAGCTTCAAGCTGAGGTCGTCCCCTTTCCTAATCTGAGAGTGTGTTGTCCACGAAGGTCACGGTTATTATGGAGCCGGCCTCCACCGAGACGCCGGAGTCGATGTTCTGCGAGACGGCCGTTGCCCTGCCGGAGACCGAGCCCTCCACCCGGATGTTGAGCCCTCTCGCCGAGAGCAGCGCCTTGGCGGAGTCAGCAGTGCGGCCGGAGAGGTCCGGGACCTCCACCATCCAGGGCTCATATCCCTCGTCGGTGTAGAGCACCACCTTGCTGCCCTCCGGCAGAGCTGTACCCGCGCCGGGGAACTGGCCGGTGACGGTGGTGCCGTCCCCCATCACCTCGTAGGTGAGGCCGCGCATCTGCAGCTGGGAGTAGGCCTGGGTGAGGGACGCCTCGGTGACATAGGGCACCGCCACCTCGCTAACCTGCTGGTCCTCGTCGGTGTAGGAGGCCTCGACGCCAATGTATGGCAGTATCTCGGACATGACCGAGGCCACAATGGGACCCACCAGTGTGCTGCCGTAGATGGAGTAGCTGTTCGCCTCGTCCAGCAGTATGAGCACCGCCACCTCGGGGTCATCCACCGGGGCAAAGGCGCAGAAGGAGGCGATGTAGACCCCCTCTTCCCCGCCCAGCTTCTGGGAGGTGCCGCTCTTGCCGCCGATGCGGTAACCCGCCACATAGGCGTTGCGGCCGTTGGCCTCGGAGACCACCCTCTCCAGCAGCAGGCGCATGGTGTCGGAGGTCTCCTCGCTTATCACCTGCCGCACCACCTCGGTGCCAAAACTCTCAACGATGTTGCCGTCCGGGTCGATAATCTCCTTGACCACATGGGGCTGCACGAGGTAACCGCCGTTCACCACCGCGGAGAATGCGGTTATCATCTGGATGGGGGTTATGGCGTTGGACTGGCCGTAGGAGCAGCTGGCGAGCTCCACCACCCCGAGGCCGTCGGCGGTGTAGTAGGAGCTGCCGGACTCACCCGGCAGGTCGATGCCGGTTTTCTCGGTGAGGCCAAAGGCCTTAAAAAAGTTAAAAAAGGTTTCTGAGCCGATGGACTGGCCAATCTGGATGAAGGCCGGGTTACAGGAGTTGACCAGAGCCTGGGCAAAGTCCTCAAGACCATGGCCGTTGCGGTTGGCGCAGTTCATTGTCACCGAGGGAATAACCTGGTAGGAGCCGGAACAGTAGTAGGTGTCCTCCAGCGAACAGGCTCCGCTCTCGAGGGCCATGGAGGCGGTGAGGGACTTAAAGACCGAGCCGGGCTCGTATATCTCCGAAACCGCCTTGTTGTTCCATTGTAGCTGCTGGGCAGCGCTCAAAGCGTCGTAATAGGCATCCTCGTCGGTTATGGAGGCAAGGGATGTCAGAATATCATCGTCGTATATTGTCAGCGGCTCGTTGGGGTCAAAGTCGCCCTTGGTGGCCATGGCGTAGATTTCGCCCGTGTTGACGTTCATCACTATGCCGGCGGCGCGGTTTTCAACGTTGTGCTCCTCCACCGCCGTCTCGAGGGCGGACTCAAGGTAGTGCTGAATCACCTCGTCTATGGTGAGCACCAGGCTGTTGCCGTCCTCGGCGTCGTACACCGTCTCGTACTCGTAGTACATGTCGCTGCCCACGGCGTTTTTTGCGGATATCACCCGCCCGGCGGTGCCGGCGAGGACGCTGTCGTAGTATGCTTCAAGCCCGGAGAGGCCGTAGTTGTCGGTGCCCACAAAGCCCAGGACCTGGGCACAGAAGTTGCCGTAGGGGTAGTAGCGCTTGGTGTCCTCGGTAAAGGTGATGCCGCCTATGTCCTCCTCGTCCATCCATGCCCTTATCTCGTCCGCCACCGGCTGGTCCACCTTGCGCTGGACGATGGAGTAGTAGGTGGACTCGCCGCACTTGTCCACCACCGTCTGCCGGTCCACTCCGAGGATTCGGGAGAGTCCGCCGGCAATGGTGTCGATGTCCTCTTCGTCTATGCTCATGGGAGAAAGCGCCACTGTCCAGACAGTGGCGCTTTCAGCCAAGACATTCATGTTTGTGTCGTATATAGTGCCCCGGTTCGCGGCTATGGGGGTGTCCCTCAGCTGCTGGGAGGTGGCAATGGAGGAGTATTCGTCGTGCTTTATTAGGGAGATGTACCCCAGCACCCCCACCAGCGCCACAAACATCAGCGCCATGGCCGACACCACCACCACCGAGCGGCGCTTCATGCCGACCGGTACCGAAATCCTGTTTGCGCTGTGTTTGCTCATCCGGGTCCTCCAGGGGAAAGTTCTCTTCTATATATACTATTTTCAGCTGAACATTTCAATGACGGCCGAGAAGAGATACCTTGCGAAGGGCATAAAGCCGCTCACCTTGTCGGAGGTCTCGATGGAGTTGCTGTCCTGAAGGTTCACATATTCTATCTGGGACTGATCCAGCTTTATAAGGCCGAGCTCGTTCTTTGCATACTCCTCGGCGGTGCGCAGCGAGACGAGGCTCTCCAGCTGGTAGTTGAGGTAGATGTACTCGCTCTGCAGGTCCACCAGTTCGCCGGACTTCCTCTGGATGTCGGCTGTGGTCTCGTTCAGCTCGGTGCGGCTGTTGACCGTCACAAACATGAGCAGGAAGGTGAGCGCCACCAGAAACGCGCAGCGCATCCGGAGCCTAAGCAGCTTCTTCCTGAAGGCAACCTCACGGGGCTGCCTCACCACCTCTACCCTCGGCTGCCTTTTGGGCTCCCGGTCGGGGGCGAACTGTGAAAGGTCGTAAGCTGCTGATCTCATGGCAGGTTTCCTCTCAAATCTTTTCTATGATCCTGAGCTTTGCGCTCCGGGAGCGGCGGTTGAGTTCCAGCTCCTGCTCCGAAGCGGTTCTGGGCTTTTTGGTTATGGCCTTTGCCTTGGGCTTGCCTCCGCAGACGCACACAGGGTAGTCCGGCGGGCAGGTGCAGCCCACGAAGAGGCTGTTGAAATACCGTTTCACCACCCTGTCCTCCAGGGAGTGGAAGCTGATTACGCAGAACCGGCCGCCGGGATTGAGGAGCGAAAAGATGCCCTCAAGGCCTTTTTGCAGGGTGGCAAGCTCGTCGTTCACAGCGATCCTGAGGGCCATAAAGGTTTTTTTGGCCGGGTGTTTTGCCTTTCGTCTTACCGCCGGAGGCAGCGCCGACGCCACTATTTCCGAGAGCTGGGTGGTGGTCTCTATGGGCTGCTGCTGCCGCGCCCTTTCAATCCTCTTGGCTATGGCGGCGGCGTAGGGTTCCTCGCCGTAATCTCTTAAGATGTCCGCGATCGCCTGCCACTGCCAGGAATTTACGATTTCGGCGGCGCTCATCCCCTTCTGGGACATGCGCATGTCCAGCAGCCCCTCCGCCGAGTGGGAAAACCCCCTCTCGGGGTCGTCCAGCTGGTGGGAGGAGACCCCCAGGTCCAGCAGCGCTCCGTCAAGGCCGGAGCACCTTCCGCTCAACAGCTCCGGTGCGTCCTTAAAGTCCCCTTCTATGACC
>CALXAK010000041.1 GCA_944386255.1 uncultured Clostridia bacterium | reverse complement strand
CCCGCCCGGTCCCCCTCGCCCTCGGGGTACCCGCCCTCCGGTATCTCTCCGGGGTAGGTACCCTCCGGGTACTCTCCGCCCTCGGGGTACACGCCCTCCGGCAGCTCTCCGGGGTAGGCACCCTCCGGGTACTCTCCGCCCTCGGGGTACACGCCCTCCGGCAGCTCTCCGGGGTAGGTACCCTCCGGGTACTCTTCGCCCTCGGGGTACACGCCCTCCGGGAGCTCTCCACCCTCGGGGTACTCACCCTCCGGCAGCACCTCGGGGTAGGCCCCCTCCGGGTACTCTCCCCCCGGCATCTCTCCGGGGTAGGCCCCCTCCGGTAGCTCCTCTGCCTCTGGGTGTTCCTCGCTCACGGCTGCCGGGGCCGCCGGTGTGTAGCGGAAGCCGCCCAGGTATATCACCTCCGGCAGTCCGTGGCCGGGGGAGAGGGAGGCGCCGGGGGCCTTGGCCTTCTTTATAATGGCCGGCCTGCGGCGAGCCCCGTCGGCGGCGGAGGCGTCCGCGCCCTGGGGGGTCATATTCGTCCCCTCACCGGGGAGGTTTCTGTTTGTCTCGCCGAAATCTGACATAGCTTCTCCTTAGCTCCCGGCGGGCCTGTCAAGGCCTGCGCGCTGCATGGCGCCGAAGGTCCTGTCCAGAAAGCCGGGATATTTCCTGTCCATGTCCGAGATGAGCTGCTTGATCTCCTGCCGGCGGCTGGCCCCGTCCATGGGGCAGCGGCGCTTGACCACCGGCAGATCCCGCGCCGCCGCCGCAATCAGGTACTCGGGGGCGAGTATGAGCGGGCGGATGGCGGTTATCTCCTTGCGGGAGAGGTAGGTCCTGGGGCTGAAGGTCCCAATCCTTCCCTCGAAGATGAGGTTCATCAAAAAGGTCTCCACCCAGTCGTTGCGGTGGTGGCCCAGGGCCAGTTTTTTGGCCCCTATCTCCCGGCAGATGTCGTGCAGCATCCCCCGGCGCATCTTGGCGCACAGGGAGCAGGGGTTGTGCTCCTGCCGCCAGCGGAAGACTATCTCCCCAATGTCGCTGCGGCGCAGCACCAGCGGCACCCCCAGCTGCCGGCAGTAGTCCTCAAGGGGGGAGAGGTCGGTGGGCTGCCCGTCAAAGCAGGGGTCCAGCGCCACCGCCGTTATGGTGAAGGGAACCGGGCTGTACCGGGCAAAGCCCCAGAGCCCCCGCAGCATCACCATGGAGTCCTTTCCGCCCGAGACCCCCACCGCCAGGTGGTCCCCCGGGTCAATCAGACCGTACAGGTCGCAGGCCCTCCTGATGTAACCCTCAATGCGCTGCATACCCTACACTCCCGGCTGCTGCATATATTTTCGCTATATTTTACCATATAAAGGCGTCGGATGTAAACAATTTGAGTCGGCTGCCGGGGCCCGGTTTTCGGGAAAATGACACAAAAACCGCCGGGGAGACCCGCAAAGATCCCCCCGGCCGTAACCGTTTTGCTGTTTTCGCTATCTGCCGCGGCCTCCGCCGGAGAATCCGCCCCGGCCGCCGCCGGAGAATCCGCCCCGGCTGCCGCCGGAGAATCCGCCGCCCCCAAAGGATCTCGGGGGCCTCGGAGGACGCGGAGGCCTTGGATACCTCGGTCTGCCTATGAAGATGGGGAAGCACCCTCCGCCCCGCCTTCTGCCGACAAGGCTGATTATCACGAGTATCAGTACCAGAACCAGTACCGCTCTGGTCATGCTGAAGCCGCCGGCGGACGACGCGCCCGGCAGGTAGTCCTCCAGCCCGTCGCAGAAGTCCTCCACGGCGGCGGAGTAGTCCCCCTTTGCGAACTCCGGCTCCAGGTAGTGGTTCATAAGGTAGCTGTAACTGCTGTCCAGCTCCCAGAGCTGTGAGCCGTACACAAAGGCGTAGTCCTGGTCATCAATTGCCAGCACCAGCAGCATCCCGGTGCTGCCGGAGAGCCTGCCCTGGGAGGCCAGGCTTTCGGCGGTGTCCAGGGTGTAGTCGTAGGCGCCCTGTCCCCCGGTGCTGTCCACCGTCAGGACCAGCAATGTCCCATTGATCCTCTGGTTAAGGTCGCTGACCGCATCGACAGCGCTGCTGTTCAGCACCCCGGCACGGTCGTCCACATAATTGGACAGAACTGCCCCACCGGGGTTATTGTCCGCAGAATTGGACATGTGGTGGCGGGAGATTCCAATAAAACTGCCCAAAACAACGGCCAGCACCAGCACCAACAGTCCGATTTTTCGGTTGTACTTAAGCTTCATTTTACCTCACAGGGCGCTTTAGGCGCGCACCTCCAGCAGCTTCTGCTTGAGCTCGCCCTCAATGCGGCCGATCTCCTGCTCGGCGGCGGCGCGGCGCTCCCGGCCTTCCTGCTGAATGCGCTGCACCTCGTCCAGCGTTTCAATGAGCATGGCGTTGGTGGCGCGCACCGTTTCCAGGTCCACAATGCCCCGCTCCGACTCCCGGGCGGTCTCCACCGTGGCGGTCTTGAGCTTCTCGGCGTTTTTGCGCAGCAGGGAGTTGGTCATCTCGCTGACCTCCCGCTGGGCGCGCATGGCCTGGTTGGAGTGCTCCACACCGAGGGCCAGCAGCATCTGGCTCTTCCAGAGGGGGATGGTGTTAACCAGGGTGGACTGGATCTTCTCGGCCATCATGGTGTCGTTGTTCTGCACAAGGCGGATCTGGGGCACCATCTGCACCGAGACTATGCGGGTGAGCTCCAGGTCGTGGAGCTTCTTTTCAAAGCGGTTTATAAAGTTCTCAAGGTCGCTCACCGCCTGGGCGTCCTCCTGGGTGCCGCTGGCGGCGGCCTTGGCCCTCAGCTCCTCCAGCTGGCCCTCCCGCACCTGCTGCAGGCGCTTTTTGCCGGCGACGATGTACATGGTCAGCTCCTTTATGTTGAGCTGGTTCTTTTCAAACATCTGGTCCAGCAGGGCTATGTCCTTGAGCAGCACCACCTGGTGTTTCTCCAGGGCGGCGCAGATGCTGTCCACGCTGGTCTCGGCCTTGTCGTAGCGGGCCTTCATGGCGGCTATCCTGTTGGCTCCCTTTTTGAAGAAGCCGAACAGCCCCTTCTCCTCCCCGTCGGCGTCAAAGCCCTTGAGCTCCGCCACAAGGTCGGCGATCATCTCCCCCACCTCGCCAAAGTCCTTGGTGCGGACATTCTTGAGGGCGCTCTCGGAAAAGTCCCCCAGCTTGCGCTGGGCGGAGGCGCCGTACTGCATTATCACGGCGGTGTCGGAGAGGTCGATCTTCTTGGAGAACTCCTCCACCGTGGCCTGCTCCTCGGGGGTGAGCATGCTCTCGTCCACCTTTACAGGCTCCACCTCCGGGGCCTGCTGGGCCTGGGCCGCGGGCTGCTCCGAGGGCTGCTCCTCAAACCCCGGCATCACCAGTTCGGCGCTGGTCTTCTCGCTCATACTACTCCTCCTTAGGGTGGTTATGTTGATTTCTTGGTTAGTTTCCTCAGAGCTGCAGCTTGATGCCGCCACCCTGCTGGTCATCCTCCTCGTCGAGACCACTCTGGCTGAGCATGGTCTGCATCACCGAGATGTCGGCGGAGATGTCGGTGGCGGTGTCGGCGAAGAGGGCGTCCAGCTGCTTTTCAAAGGCGGAGGCTATCTGCCCCAGCATGTTCTCGATGCGCTGCATGCTGTCGCCGATGTTGTCCCCCTTCACCTTCTGGGCGGCCAGCACCGCGTAGTTCTTCATGAGTTTGCGGGTGGTGGGCAGGAAGTAGTTCAAAAACTGCCGCACCTTGGAGGCGCTGTCCGGCTTGCCGGTGACATAGTCCAGTATGCTGGAGGCGGCCGCGGTTATGCGGGAAAGCTGCTGCTGTGCGCTCTCGTCCTCCAGAATGCTCTGGTAGCTCTCCAGGGCCTGCACGTCCTCCCGGCCCTGTTTAATGAGGGCGTCCGCCTGCTTGTCGCCGGTGTCCACCTGCTGGGGCTGGGCCTCCTGCTGCGGGGCCACGGGAGCTCCCCTGTCCGCCAGCAGGAATGCCGCCAGGGTCACCGCCGCCGCTACGCCAAAGTGCAGCGGGGTGTAGAGCGGCAGCAGCAAGGAGTACAGCAGAAACACGCCCGACGCAATATAAAAGGCCCGGGCGCTCCTGGGGCCAGACTGTTTTTTGTTCTGATCGGAGTTTTCCGCCACCGTCATCACCTGCCAGAAAATCATATCTATTCTTATATTAGATATATAATATTTGCTTGTCAACCGGAAAAGGCGCGGTTACAGCTGGAGAAAAATGGGACACTGTTCCCAAGGCTCCCCGAATTACCGGCCCATTAACAGGACTTTTCCCTTTTGTGGGGCAACTGCCTCACCTGCCGCCGGCTTCGCCGCCCCATTAATGGGGCGGCGGCCGGTTTCTGCCCCTCGAGGGGCAGAAACCGGCCCGGGGCCACAGGGTGGCCCCGGGCCGGCGGCAGGGGATCAGAGGTTCCTGTATTTGTCCTTGAGGGAAAAGTCCACGCCCTCGTCCAGCACCTTCTCCGGGGGCTGCTCCAGCAGCTCGGGGTGCCTGAGGTAGCCGCTCATGATCTGGAAGGCGGTGCCGTACTGGGCCCCGGCCATGATGCGCTCGTCTATGACGCAGCCCACCGGGTAGACCTTGTGGGCCCGGAGCTTGCCGTCCGAGTCCACCGACACACGGGTGCTCTTGCGGCCCACCCCGAAGAATATGGAGGTGGTGCCGAAGTTGTAGATGTGGTGGTAGATGCTGTTCATCTTGATGGAGGCCATGTTGCTGATAAAGAGGCTGGTGTGGAAGGGCTCCGCGTCCAGCACCGCCTTGGGCAGCAGACCCAGCCGGTCCAGCAGCTTCAAAAAGCCCATAACCGGGGCCACCAGCGCGGGCATGCCCAGAATGGTCTTGAGCAGCTTGTCGGTGGCGTTCTCGCTGCCTATCTCCCGGTTCTTGTTTATGGCGTCGTCTATCTTCTCCGCCACCTGGAATATGGTTTCGGTGGGGTCGAACCAGAGCTTCACCGCCGTCTCCTCAAACTCGTCCCGGCTGCGGGAGCGCACCGTCATGAAGCTCACGGTCAGCTCGTTGCGGGCGTAGATGGTCTTGCCGATGACAAAGCGGTTGAGCATGGGCAGCTCGCACACAGCTCTCAGCCAGGCGGCCACAATAACCGCCATGTGGTTCATCTTGATTCCCTGTTTGCGCTTTTCGTTGATGTAGTCGGAGAGTGCGTCCGCGTCCAGGTACTGTGTGGTAAACACCTGGGCGTCGTTTCTGGTGGGCATGATATAGGGAGTGATCAGCACGAAGGGGTTCACCCTTCCCCCCCTGACCTTCCTCCCGTCAGGTCGTATTCCAAACATAACATTTCCCCCGTATGGGCAGTTGCCCAATATATTTATGTAAGTATACCATCAATAATTCTGCATTGCAAACCTTGTCGAACGCTTCCCGCCGGGAGCCCTCCCCGGCAGTTGGGCGAGCTCCTGCCGTCCGGCTCCCCTACCGGCAAAATACTACATGTATCTTTTATTGATTTTGAAACTAAATGTATTCAATGCCACGGCCGCCCCTCGTCCCGAGGACGGCAAAAGCCCCCTCCGGGCAGACACGGCGGCGCCGCAGCACACCCGACAGGGGACCTGTTACAACTATTTGTATTGATTTCGATGTTTTCGTCTAAAAGTATACCCGTTTATCCCCGGCCCAGCAGCCGGTCGCAGAGCAGCAGGAGGGTGCGGGTCTTGCCGTCCTGCAGTCGGCCGTCCACCGCCATCTCCACCGCATCCTGCAGCGGCATGCGCACAAGGTTCAAAAACTCCCCCTGGTCCAGCTGCTGGCTGCCCCTGGTGAGGCCGGTGGCGATGTAGAGGTGCAGCCTCTCGCTGCAGAAGCCGGGGGAGGAGTAGATTTCCCCCACCTTGCGCATCTCGGCGGCGGTGAAGCCGGTCTCCTCCCGCAGCTCACGGACGGCGGCCAGGTCCGGGTCCTCCTGCCACTCCAGCTTGCCGGCGGGCAGCTCGGTGAGCACCCGGCCAAAGGGATAGCGGAACTGCTCCACCAGGTAGGTGTAGCCCTCCTCGTCCACCGGGGCGATGCACACCCCGCCCGGGTGCTGCACCAGCTCCCGGGAGCTGAGGCTGCCGTCCGGCAGCTCCACCCGGTCCAGCTTGAGGGTGACCACCCATCCCTTGTATATCTCCCGGCTCTCGACGGTTTTTTCAAACAGTTCCATCCCTCTGCCTCCGAAAAGTTGCTTTTTACTAATTTTACTACACATGTCCCCGGCTGCATAGGGTGTATGGGGTGATTTTTGTGATAAGTTGCTTTCCGGTGCCGGGCCTCGCCGGGGCGGGCGCCATAAACCGATACATTGTGGCGCTCGCCCAGGGCAGCGACCTGCTGCGGGCGGTCCGGGTGGGCCACAGCGCCCTGGGCCGGCCCATACTGGCGCTGGAGCTTGGGGACTGCAGCCGCGGGCCGGTGCTTATGGTGGGCGGCACCCACGGCATGGAGTGGAGTTCGGTGTTCCTGCTGCTGCGGGCGGCCTTCGACCTGGCCAGTCCCTTCGGCGAGGGGAGCTTCTGCAGCGGG
>CALXAK010000040.1 GCA_944386255.1 uncultured Clostridia bacterium | reverse complement strand
AACGATTCATCCGCTAATGTAAAGCTCAAAACATTTCCTCCTGTTAACGTGTGCCGCAAGGCAGGGGTCCATATATGGTTATATATAACATATTAAAGGGATATTTTCAATCGGATTCATGATTTTTAAGCTGGGTCAGCAATTCGTCTATGTCCTGGGTGGAGAAAACTCCGCTGCCAGGGGTGGCGAGGTCCAGCCTGCCCTCGTCCTGCTCTGACAGGCGGTTGCCCACCACTTCAAGAAGCATCCTGACCTTGTAGTCGATGCTGTTTATGGTGCCGAACTCCACATAAATCCGCCCGTTATAAACCGCCACAAGGTTGAGGCGGTCTGCCGCTCCAATGGCGGTTATGCTGCCGCCCAGACCCGCGTCAAAGAGAGTATTCAGCAGCTGCTGCAGCTCCTCGGTGCTGTAGTCTTGGTCCTGCGGCTGCAGCAGTTCGCCCACCACCGGCTCCTTGGCGTCAAAGCCGTATATCACCGCCGCTCCGCTCGGGACCCGGGAGGCCACCTCAATGATCCTAAGTGAACCATTTACAACTATGTAGCTGGAGCCGTATTTGACGGCGCCAAAATCATCGCTCTCGCTGACCTTTACCGTCACCACACCCGACAAACTCTTGGAGATGCTGCACCCCTCAAGGTAGGGCAGAGCGTCCAGGAGCTTCTTTTCCAGTGCGCCGGAGGACAGCAGCAGCAGGCTGTTCCCTTGCTCCACCGCCAGGACATCTTTTACCTCGGCGGCGGTGTATTTTTTGAGCTGGCCCTCCACCTTTACCTCCGCCACCCTGAAGAAGGCAAGGGCGGAGACCACAATCCCCACCGCCACCAGGAGCAGCAGCAGTCTCACAGCCATGACCTTTCTTCTGCGCCTGCGGCGCGCCATGGCTGCGCTCTGCCTTCTGGTCCTATTCTGGTTGGAGGTCCTTTTGTTCAATCTGTTTACCGATCCTACTGCTGGCTAATTCTTTCCCTCAGACGCTTGTATATCTCGCTGGCGGCGTCCAGGTGGGCCATGCGCCGCGCGTTGATCCCCATCTGGGCGAGAAGGTTCCTCTCCCGCGTCAGCTGCATTATCCTGTCCGCCACCGCCTGCACATCCAGGTCCTTCTCCTCAAAGACCTCGGCGGCGCCGGCGTTTACAAGGGTCATGGCGTTGTAGTACTGGTGATTCTCGGTCACGTTTGGCGACGGGATGAGCACCGATGCGGTGCCGGAGGCGGCAATCTCACTCAAGGAGATGGCCCCGGCCCTGGATATCACAAGGTCCGCCGCGGCGAGGCAGGACTGCATATCATCGATATACTCCACAATTTTTATGTTTGGATTCTCGGGGTCCACCCCATACTCCCGCAGCATCTGCGGGAACATCTCCACCCCGTACTGGCCGGTGGAGTGGATCTGGTACACAAATCCGGTGCTGTGGTGGCGGGACGCGAAGGCCGCCGAAACCCGGTTTATGGTCCTGGCGCCGAGAGAACCGCCGAAGGACAGCACGCACACCCTGTCCCCCACCCCGAGGGCGCTCCTTGCCCGGGTCCTGTCCGCCTCAAAAAAGCCCTGGCGGATGGGGTTGCCCACCACAAAGGTCTTTTCCGGGCGCCCCAGCCGCGGCACCGCATCCTCGGAGGGGGCAAATATAAGGTCCGCCCTCTTGGCGAGCATCCTGCTGGTGACCCCGGGGTAGGCATTCTGCTCCTGTATGGCGGTGACCACCCCCATCATGGAGGCCTTGAGCACCACCGGGCCGCTGACATATCCCCCGCAGCCTATCACCGCGTCTGGGGAAAAGTCCCGTATCAGCCTCCCCACCCTGCCGAGAGCGGCGGCGGCGCAGAACACCGACCTCACGTTAAAAGCTATGTCGCTGGGGCTCATGCCCCGCTGGAAGCCGTGGGTCTCGATGTGAAAGAGCGGGTACCCAGCCTTTTCGGTGAGCTTTTTCTCCATGCCGGTCTCCCGGCCCACAAACATTATCTCGCTTCCGGGCTCCCTCGCCATTATCTCATCGGCGATGGCGATGGCTGGGTTGATGTGGCCACCGGTGCCGCCGGCCGCAATTATGGCTCTCATCATCTATTCCTTCCTGGTGGCCGCGGTCCTTGAGATGGATAGTAGGATCCCCGCCTCCACAAGCAGAATTACCAGAGATGTGCCGCCCTGACTGAAGAAAGGCAGGCTTATGCCGGTGTTGGGCACCGAGTTGGTGACCACGGCGATGTTGAGGATGGCCTGGGCGCCAATCTGGGTTGTGATGCCTATGGCGACGAGGGAGGAAAACTTGTCTCGTGCTCTAAGAGCTATGGAGAAGCCGCGGAATATGAGCAGCATAAACAGCACTATTACAAACAGCGCCCCTATAAAGCCGAGCTCCTCGCAGATTATGGAGAAGATAAAGTCGTTCTGAGGCTCCGGAACATACATGTGTTTCTGCCTTGAGTTGCCAAGGCCCAGGCCCAAAAGCCCTCCGGAGCCTATGGCCAGCAGCGACTGCACCGTCTGGTAGCCCTCGTCGGTGGTGTACTTAAAGGGGTCCAGCCAGGTGTAGATGCGTGTCATGGCGTACTCCATCTTGTTGGCAAGCAGCACATAGGCGGCCAGCGCAGTGACGCCGCTGCCGCCGGCTATCAGGAACCAGCGCAGCTTTGAGCCTCCAACAAACATGAGCGCCACCCCTATTATGAGTATCAGCACCGTGCCGGAGAGGTGGGTCTGCTGCATCATGATAAATGTGATGGCACCCAGAATGGCGCCGAAGAGGAGAAAGCCGTACTTAAACTCCGACATCCTCTCGGGGTGGTCGGAGATGAGCTTTGCAAAGAGCACTATTACCGCAAACTTTACAATCTCGGAGGGCTGGAAGGTGAAGCTGCCGATTATGATCCAGCGCCGCGCGTTGTTGAGCGGCGGCATGAAGAGGGTGATGGCCAGCAGCACATAGGACACACCCATTATGAGCCAGGCCCACTTGTAGTAAAATTTGTAGGATATTCTGGAGGCGAGGAACATCAACCCCACGCCCAGTATGGCGTAGACCAGCTGTGACTTGATAAAGTGGTAGCTGTCTCCAAAGAGGTAAAGGGCGTTGGCGTAGCTCGCCGAGAACATCATTATGAGGCCGAAAACCACCATAAGCAGCACAATAACCAGAAGAGGGGTATCCATCTTCTGGGCATGCCTTCGGATATTCGCGCTTTTCGCCGCCGCGACCTTTCTTTCCAATGCTGCCTCCGGGGGTTTACACGGTGGCCGCGAGCCACACCGCAACTGCGGCGCCGAACGCGGTTACCAGGGAGAAAAGACCCACAATCTTAACTTCAGAGTATCCGCTCAGCTCGAAGTGGTGGTGGATTGGGGTCATCTTGAAGAGCCGCTTGCCGTGGGTGAGCTTAAAGTAGCTCACCTGTATCATCACCGACAGCGCCTCCAGGAAATACACAAAGCCGATTACAAAGATTATGGTGGGGTAGGATATGCCGAAGCACATGGCCACCACCGACCCGCCGAGGAACATGGAGCCGGTGTCGCCCATGAATACCGTTGCCGGGCAGAAGTTCCAAAGGAGGAAGCCCGCGCAGGCACCGGATATGGCGGTTAAAAACAGACCGAGTCAGGGGAAGTTAACAGCCGAGAAGA
>CALXAK010000039.1 GCA_944386255.1 uncultured Clostridia bacterium | reverse complement strand
TGGAGGTGTCGTTGGGCACCAGCACCACCGCGCCCTCCTCGAGGGCGGAGAGGTCGGAGCAGCTGCCGGCGTAGATGCCGAAGGGCTCATAGTGAACGCTGCAGACGCTCACAAGGTGGGTGCTGTTCTCGGCGTTGAACTGCTCAAGGTACTGCAGGTGCTGGAAGTAGTTGGCGTCCAGCTCGCCGCTCTCAGTGGCGTTGTTGGGCTGGATGTAGTCGTTGTACTCCACGATTTCCAGGGTGTAGCCCTGCTCGGCCAGCACCTCCTTCACCACCTCAAGGATCTCGGCGTGGGGGGCGGGGGTGGCGCCAACCTTGATCACGGTGTCGTCGCTCTTGCTGCCGCAGCAGGCAAGGCAGGCCACCGCCAGCAGGGCCACCAGTGCGAGGGTCAGAAACTTTTTCATCGTTTTTCTCCTTTAAGCTTTTTTTGAAATGGTCATTTGCGGATTCGTCGGTCGGATTTGGTTGCTATCGTCATACCCAGCTCCTGCAGCAGCTGGGTAACCAGCACCAGCAGCACCACCGTTACCAGCATCACCTCGTCCTCGTAGCGGTAGTAGCCGTAGTTGGTGGCGATGGCTCCGAGGCCGCCGCCCCCCACGAACCCCGCCATGGCGGAGTAGCCGAGGACGGTGGTGGTGGCGATGGTAGCCCCCACCAGAAGGGCGGGCCGGGCCTCCGGCAGCATTACCTTGGCGACTATCTGAAATGTGGTGGAGCCCATGGACTGGGCCGCCTCAATCACCCCTCGGTCCACCTCTTTTAAGGAGGACTCCACCAGCCTGCCCACATAGGGCGCGGCGGAGAAGACCAGCGGCACTATCACCGCCGTGGGGCCGAGGGTGGTGCCCACAATGGCCCTTGTCACCGGCTGGATGGTGACCAGCAGTATCAGGAAGGGCACCGAGCGCAGCAGGTTGGTTAAGGTGCCCAGCACCCCGTTGACCGCGCGGTTGGGGCGGATTCCCCCCTCCCCGGTGATGCAGAGCACCACCCCGAGGGGTATGCCTATGAGGTAGGACACCCCGGTGGAGACCAGGGTCATGTAAAGGCTCTCCAGTATGCCCTGGGTCTCAAGGTTAAATAGCTGCGATATGCTCATCCACCGTCGCCTCCTCAAAGCTTATGTTCCGGGCCGCAAGGTAGCTCTTTACCCGCCCGGCGGCCTCCGGGTCGGCCGGCAGCTGCAGCAGCATCTGGCCGTAGCTGCGGTCCTCTATCACCCGGGTGTTGGCGGCGAGTATGTTCACCGCCGCCCGGCACTCCAGCGACAGGCTGGATATAACCGGCTCGAAGGCGCTGCGCCCGTCGAACACCAGGCGTATAACGTCCTTTCCTATGTTCCTCTCCACCCGGTCGGGGGCGGGGAGTATCAGCTGCCGGGCCATGCGGGACTTTGGCGAGCGGAACACCTCGCTCACGGGGCCGGTCTCCACCAGGCGCCCGCCGTCCAGCACCGCCACCCGGTTGCAGATGCGCTCCACCACCCGCATCTCATGGGTTATGACCACAATGGTCACCCCCATGGACTGGTTAATATCCCGCAGCAGCTCCAGTATGGAGCTGGTGGTGGCGGGGTCCAGGGCGCTGGTGGCCTCGTCGCAGAGCAGCACCTTGGGGTCGGTAGCGAGGGCCCTCGCTATGGCCACCCGCTGCTGCATGCCCCCCGAGAGCTGGGAGGGGTAGGCCCCCGCCCGGTCCCCGAGGCCCACCGTCTCCAGCAGGCCCATGGCCTTCTCCCGGGCGGCCCTCCTCGGCACCCCGGCTATCTCCAGCGGGTACATGACGTTGCGAAGGGCGGTGCGCTGGGAGAGCAGGTTAAAGCCCTGGAAGATCATGGAGATGCTGCGCCGGGTCTCCAGCAGCTGCCGGGGGGAGAGGGAGGCGAGGTCCACCCCGTCCAGCAGCACGCTGCCGGAGGTGGGTCTCTCGAGGAAGTTAAGGCAGCGCACCAGGGTGGACTTGCCCGCCCCCGAGAGGCCGATTATGCCGAACACATCCCCGTCCTCGATTTTGAGGCTCACCTCCTGCACCGCCTCCACGTCGTCCGAGGCGGTGTGGAAAACCTTGCTCACATTCTGTAGCTCAATCATTCGATACTCCGTTTCCAGCAAAGGGCAGAAAAAAACCGGGAGCCCAAAAGACTCCCGGACAACCTGTGCGGATAAACCTAAAACTATACTCTGCCGCAGCTCACAGCGCGGCAACAGCGCCCGCACAAAAAGATGTCCGGGAGCTTTGCATTCGCATTCCAAAAGAGCAGGAAAAAGCCGAAGCACATATAGCAGTCATGGCCATATCCTCCTCTTCCCGCCCAAAGGGCAAATTTGATGGTTTGATGATAGCCGCCCGGCGCCGCTGTTGTCAACCGTCAAAACAACGAAAGTTTTTGGCATTTTTGCTGTTTTGACGCCACGCATGAGTGTATTCGGGGACCAAAGCACGGTTTTTCGGGGCTGGCGCAATTTTACCTTTTGCACAAAGATTTTGGGCCAAAGGTCCAAAACAGCCGCTCAGCGGAAGGCAAACG
>CALXAK010000038.1 GCA_944386255.1 uncultured Clostridia bacterium | reverse complement strand
GTCCAGCAGGATGTAGCTGTGGTTGGCGCTCTCCATTAGGTCGGGGTGCATAAAGAGCAGCGACACCCCGAGGGCAAAAAGGGCGTAGACAAGCTCCGGGGCGCCGAAACGGCGGGAGCGCCCGGCGGCGAGGGAGCTGCCCCTGGGGGCGGGGGTCACCTTGCACCCTCCAGCAGCTCCAGCAGCCAGCGGAAGAAGAAGGCGCTGTCCGCCTGCCAGGCGTAGCGGCAGTTTTTGGGCAGGGGCTGGTTGCGGTAGTTGCGGCCGATGACCGTGTCGCCGTAGGCAAAGCCCCGGCCCAGGTCCACGTGGCAGGAGGTGTGCTCCACCCGGGTGAGCACCTCCGGGTGCACCGCGGCGCAGACCGCAAGGGCGTCGTGGATGGCGGCGCCCACCGAGCGGTCCCCGTTCTCCTGGTCCGAGCCGCCGGAGAAGGCGGCGGCAAGGCGGTTTTCGATCATGCCGGCCACAAGCTCCGCCGGCGGGGTGCCCACCGCCCGTATGGCGGACGCCTGCTCCCGGTCCAGCAGGGCGAAGCTGGTGGCGTCGAGGCTCACCATGGTCACATCGAGGCCGCTCTGCAGCACCACCTCCAGCGCCTCCGGGTCCACCCAGACGTTGAACTCCGCCGCCTGGGTGGGGGCGCAGACGTTGTGGGTGCCGCCCATCATCACCACCCGGTCTATCTTGGCGGCGATGCGCTCATCCGCCCGAAGGGCGAGGGCGAGGTTGGTCATGGGGCCCACCGGCACCACCGTGACCGACCGGTCCGGCCGGGAGAGGAGGGTGTCGATGATCCAGCTCACCGCCCGCTGCTCCCGCTCTTTTATGCCGGCTTTCGGCAGTGGCAGGTGGTCGGGGTGCACCGCCAGCTCCCCGGGCGCCCGCTCCGGCCGGGGTATCTGGGCGGCCTGCAGCCCCCAGGGCACCAGGGTGGAGACCATGGGCAGGGCCGCGCCCCTGTACACCCCCACCTCCGGCCGGCCGCAGCACTCCACCACCCGAAGGGTGTTGTCGGTGGTGTTCTCGATGTTCACGTTGCCGGTGACGGTGGTGATGCCCAGCAGCTCAATCTCGGGGCTAAGGAGCGCCGCCACAATGGCGATGGCGTCGTCGCTGCCGGTGTCCACATCCAGTATAACGGGTATCTTTTTCATGGCTCATACCTCCCCCGGGCCGCCGGGGCGCAGTTTATTTTTTTACATTATAACCCAAAGCGCCGCAAAATGCAGCCGCGCCCGCCGAAAGGCGCGGAAAAGCCGGGGCGCAGTGTTGCGCCCCGGCGGGTAACGGCAAAGGGGTGTTTAATACGCCTTGCCCCAGTAGACCAGCTTTTTGGCGGGCTTGCCGCAGCAGACGCAGCGGTCCGAGAGCTGCTCCTGCTGGAAGGGTATGCAGCGGGAGGAGATGTCCAGCTTGTCCTTCAGCATCTCCTCGCACTGGGCGTCGCCGCACCACATGGCCTTGTAGAAGCCCAGCTCCTTCTCCACCGCCTGCTCCAGCTCCGCCATGTTGGCGCAGGAGAAGGTGCGCTTCTCACGGTTTTCGAGGGCGCGCCTGTAGAGGTTGTCCCCCAGGGCGTCCAGCGTCTCCCCCACGCTCTTTTCGAGGTTTTCGAGGGACACGGCGGTTTTGCTGCGGTCGTCCCGGCGCACCAGCACGCACTGGCCCTTCTCCATGTCCCGGGGGCCTATCTCCAGCCGCACCGGGACCCCCTTCATCTCGTACTCGGCGTACTTCCAGCCGGGGGAGTTGTCCGAGTCGTCCACCTTCACCCGGTAGCCTGCCTCCCTGAGGCGGCGGGCGCAGTCGGCGGCGGCCTCGAGCACCCCGGGCTTGTGCTGGGCCACCGGCACCACCACCACCTGGATGGGGGCGATGGCGGGAGGCAGGATGAGCCCGTCGTCGTCGCCGTGGGTCATGATTATGGCGCCGATTATGCGGGTGGAGACCCCCCAGGAGGTCTCAAAGGGGTGCCGCAGCTGGTTCTGCCGGTCGGCGAAGGTTATGTCGAAGGCCTTGGGGAAGCCGTCCCCAAAGTAGTGGGAGGTGCCGCTCTGCAGGGCGCGGCCGTCGTGCATCATGGCCTCGATGGTGTAGGTGGCCTCGGCCCCGGCGAACTTCTCGCTGTCGGTCTTGCGGCCGCAGATGACCGGGATGCGAAGGTAGTCCTCGGCGAGGGTGCGGTAGATATCCAGCATCCTCTCGGTCTCCTCCACCGCCTCCTCGGCGGTCTCGTGGATGGTGTGGCCCTCCTGCCACCAGAACTCCCTGGAGCGCAGGAAGGGGCGGGTGGTCTTCTCCCAGCGCACCACCGAGCACCACTGGTTGTAGAGCTTGGGCAGGTCCCGGTAGGAATGGACTATGTGGGAGAAGTGCTCGCAGAAGAGGGTCTCGGAGGTGGGGCGCACGCAGAGCCGCTCCTGCAGCTCCTCCTCGCCGCCGTGGGTGACCCAGGCCACCTCCGGGGCAAAGCCCTTTACATGGTCCTTCTCCTTCTGCAGGAGGCTCTCGGGGATGAAGATGGGCATGGCCACGTTCTCATGGCCGGTGGCCTTGAACATGCCGTCCAGTATGCGCTGGATGTTCTCCCAGATGGCCTGGCCGTAAGGTCGGAGTATCACGCAGCCCTTGACGCTGGAGTAGTCCACCAGCTCCGCCTTTATGACCACATCGGTGTACCACCGGGCGAAGTCCTCGTTGATGGGGGTTATCGCCTCCACCGCTTTCTTGTCGTTTGCCATCTTAAACCTCCTGTCTTAAAAAAGAGCCCATGACGGGCTCTTTTGGCTATCCTCGGGCGCCGGGCGCCCCGTGGGCCGGGTGGATTCAGCTGTTGGCCTCCACATACTTCACAAGGTCCCCAACCGTCTTTATGGACTCGGAATCCTCGTCGGAAAACTCCATGTCGAACTCGTCCTCGAGGGACATGATGATGTCCACCACGTCCAGGGAGTCGGCGCAGAGGTCGTCCACAATGCTGGAATCCATGGTGACCTTGTCCTCGTCAATGTCCAGCTGCTCGCAGAGGATGGCCCTGACCTTCTCAAATACCATTATCTTCAGCTCCTTAGGCTTTTGATTTATTAGTGTGTTTTCTTTATACAAGGTTTGCCGGGGCTTGTCAATATATACGCGGCATTTTTTGCCGCCAGCCCACCCCGACGCCAGGGCGCAAAAACCGTTGACAATCGACCTGCAAAAGGTATTATAATATGCCATACAAGGAGGCGGGGTATGATTCCAAAGGCAATGGCGCTAATAGGCTTTGCCGGCAGCGGCAAGACCGCCGCGGGGCTGATGGCCGCGCGGGAGCTGGGGCTGCCCTTCACCGACCTCACCGAGGAGCTGCCGCCGATAATGGACGGCACCGACGTTGGCGCGGTGACCGCCCTCGCCACTCTGCAGCTCTCGAGGGCCGCGGCGGGGGGCGGGATTGTGGCCGCCAACGACTCGGTTGTGATGATGCCCCGCAACCGGCGGATACTGCGGGAGAGCTTCTACTGCGTGCTGCTGGACGCGCCCTTCGAGGTGCTCTACTCAAGGCTGTCGGTGTCCGGCAAACCCCTTTCCTACAACCTGTCCATGACCGAGCTCCTAAAGCTCTACGAGCTGCGGCGGCCTCAGTACCTGGAGTGCGCTGACCGGGTGCTGGACGCATCCCTGCCCATGGAGGAGCTGGCCAGCGGGATCGTGGAGGCCGCCTTCGAGGCGGGCTGTGTGGACCTGAGCCTGCTGGTATGAACCGGGAAAAGAGCCGTCCCCCGGCGGCGAGCTTTTGCTCGCCGCCGGGGGACCTTTTTTGCCAAAAACCTGGTCAGTTGTCGCCGAAAAAGCTGTTCATCCAGGGGGGACGGGTGTCCTTTATGCCGAAGACCTCCTTTTCCGGCTGCTCGCCGCGGGCCTGCCGCAGGAACTCCTCCCCGGTCATCACCGCGCCGGTGGTGAGGTTTATGTTCACCAGCATGGCATTATGCATCTGCTGGGCGGTCATGGCCCCGAAGCCCTGGTCCTCGTAGTCGATGGTGCCGGTGAGGTCGCTGATGAAGGCAACGTCGTACTCATAGGCCTGGGCGGTGCGGGCGGTGGAGAAGCAGCAGGCCTCGGTGCAGACCCCGGTTATCACCACCGTCTCGATGCCGCAGGAGCGCAGCACCATCTCAAGCTCGGTGCCGAAGAAGGCGTCGTACCGGCGCTTCATCATCACCACGTCCTCCGGCTTCGGCTGTATCTCCTGGTAGAGCCTGGAGCCGTAGGCCCCGGGGGCGAGGGTCTTGCCCTCGGCGGCGGACTCGCAGGCCTTGAAGGGCTTGCGCCGGTCCCGGCCGTCCGCCCGGCCCTCGGAGGTGAAGTAGACTATGAGCATGCCCATCTCCCGGCAGCGGTCGGTGAAGCTCACGAGCTTCGGCACCATGTCGTAGCCCATCTGGGAGAAGAGGGGGGAGAGGCCCGGCTGGATAAAGTCGTTGACCATGTCGATGACCAGCACCGCGGTCTTTTTGGGGTCCACAGGGTCCAGTTTCATTCAGTCCACCTCCACTATGTCGCTGGTGCGAAGGATGGCCCCGCCAAAGGGGAACCAGCTGTCTATCATGTCGCTGGCGTAGTAGCCGTTGCCCTTTATGCGCTGGACGTAGTCGAACAGCACGCAGCCGGGTATGCCCTCGAACACGGCGCTGAGGAAGTTGTAGCTGCAGGAGGGCAGGCTCACCACCCGCTGGGGCTCGAGGAAGCTCTCCGGGTCGGCGTCGGTGAACACCAGGTACTCGTACTGCTGGCGGTCCAGTATGCTCTCCACCTCCCGGCAGCGGGAGAGGGCGGGGTTGTTGCTCATACAGAACAGCATGACGCCGGAGTTGCGCTGGCGCAGGATGTAGTCCACATGGCACCAGTCCTCAAAGTTCTCGTACCGGGCGAAGAGGTTCACCGCCTCGAATATCTTGGCCTGGGAGTACCAGGCGGTGGCGAACTCCGGCCCGGAGCCCAGGGCCTCAAAGTAGGGCAGCTCCGCCCAGCGGGGAGCGAGGGCGGAGAGACGGGCGTTGAGCTCCGGCAGGGCCTGCTCCCAGGCGGAGTTGACCCTTGCCATCTCGGCCATGAAGGCGTCCCTCTCCTCGCAGGTTATGCAGCCGGTGGCGACGCCGAGCTCCGCGGCGAATATCTGCAGCGCCAGGGCGGAGCCCACATAGTTGCGGCTGCCGGGGGCGCGGGTGCCCTTGAACTCACCGAGGGTCACGTCCAGCACATAGTCGCAGTTCTTTGCGAGGGCTGCGTCCCGGTTGGCGGTGACGGCGAGGGTCACAGCTCCCCCGCGCTTTGCCCGCCTTGCGGCCTCGGCGCAGCGGGAGACCGCCCCGGAGGTGCTGATGATGATGGCGAGGGTCTCGTTCTTTTCCCCCATGCGGCGCAGGTCGTAGTGGCGGCCGAGGTCGATGCAGGCGGGGGTGTCCACCCGGAGGCTGGTGAAGCGCTCGAACGCCTCTCTGGAGACGAGGGCGGCGCAGAGCGAGTCGCCGCAGCCGGTCATGACCACGTTCTTAAAGCCCGCCAGCAGCTCCCTGGGCAGGGCGGTGCGGCAGCGCTCCGGCATTACCTCCATCAGCTCCCGGACCCCGGCGGGGATGCTGTCGATGCAGTCCTTGAAGCCGGAGTCGGTGGTGTGGGTGAATTCGCCGGTGAGATGCTTTGAAAAGTCCATTTCAATGCTTCCTTTCCAACATTTATATTCCGCTCCGGCCGGTGGGCAGGAGCTTTGATAACGTTTTTATATCTCCCTGGTGGCAAGGGCGTTGAGGGATAGGTCCGCCCTGCTGCCGCCGAGAAACTCGAAGTAGCCCGCCGAGGCTATCATGGCGGCGTTGTCCCCGCAGAGGGAGAGCTCCGGCCAGAAGAGCGGCGCCCCCGCCCCGCGGCAGAGCTCCTCCGCCCGCTGGCGCAGCGCGCTGTTGGCCGCGACGCCTCCGCAGAGGGCGGCGGGCAGCCCGCGCTCCCCCGCGGCCTCGGCGAGGCGGGCCGCCAGCATCTCCACCGCCCTCTGCTGGAAGGCGGCGGCGAGGGAGGCCCTGTCCAGCGGCTCCCCCTTCATTTCGGCGGTGTGGACTATGTTTATGACGGCGGTTTTAAGGCCGGAGAAGCTCACGTCGTACTCCCCGCCGGCGTGGGGGTCGGGCAGCCGGTAGCGGGAGGGGTCGCCCTGCTCTGCGAGCTTTGAAATCTCGGGGCCGCCGGGGTAGCCAAGGCCCAGCACCCGCGCAACCTTGTCGAAGGCCTCGCCGGCGGCGTCGTCCACCGCCCGGCCCAGCACCCTGAAGCGGGTGTAGTCCTCCACCAGCAGAAAGTGGCTGTGGCCCCCCGAGGCCACCAGCGCCACAAAGGGCGGGCGAAGCTCCGGGTGGGTTATGTAGAGCGCCGCCACATGCCCCCGCAGGTGGTGCACCGGCACCAGGGGCAGGCCGGTGGAGAGGCAGAGGCCCTTTGCAAAGTTTACCCCCACCAGCAGCGCGCCTATCAGCCCCGGCCAGGCGGTTACCGCCACCGCGTCAATGTCGCCGAGGCTCACCCCGGCGCTCTGCAGCGCCTGCTCCAGCACCGGCACCGTGTTCTCCACATGCAGCCGGGAGGCGATCTCCGGCACCACCCCGCCGTAGAGCCGGTGCTGGGGTATCTGGGAGGCCACGGCGGAGGACAAAAGCCTCCTGCCGTCCTCCACCACCGCTGCGGCGGTCTCGTCGCAGGAGGATTCTATTCCGAGAATGAGCATTCAGTCCTTCTCCTTGCAGTCTATCTTCAGGGTCATTACCACCCCGTCCTCCGGCGGGTCCCGGTAGAGTCCGGGGCGGACGCCCGCGCACTCAAAGCCCGCCGCCCGGTAGAAGGCGAGGGCCCCGGAGTTGCCCCTTCGCACCTCCAGCGTTGCCAGGGTGCAGCCGGCGGCCTCTCCCCGGCGCACAGCCTCCCGGAGCAGCTCTGCGGCAAAGCCCTGCCGCCGGAGCTCCGGGTGCACCGCCAGCTGGTCCACCGCCAGCAGCTCGCCCTGTATTTCGCAGGCTATGAACCCTGCCGCCCGCCGTCCCCGGAAGCAGGCCAGCAGCAGGCCGAAGGGGTTCTGCATAAGCTCCAGAAAATTCTGCTCGCTCCAGGGGCCGGGGTTGGAGAGCAGGTCTATGGCGGCGAGGGCCGGGAGCTCCTCCGGCAGCGGCTGCCGGGCGCTCACTTGGCCTCGAACCATGTGGCCCCCTCCCCCACCTCCGCCACCAGCGGGGCTTTGAGGTCGGCGGCCCGTTCCATCTCCTCCCGGAGCAGCCGGGCGGCCCGGTCCTTGTGCTGCAGGGAGCTCTCCACTATCAGCTCGTCGTGCACCTGCAGGATTAGCTGGGCGTCGAGGCCCTCCTCCCTGAGGCGGCGGGAGACCCTTATCATGGCTATCTTTATTATGTCGGCGGCGGTGCCCTGCACCGGCGTGTTCATGGCGAGGCGCCTGCCCAGGGCCTGGATGTTCTTGTTGGAGCTCGCGAGCTCCGGCACCCCCCGGCGGCGGCCGTAGAGGGTGGCGACATAGCCGTCCCGCTGGGCGCTCTCCACCGTGGCCTCGAGGTAGCTCTTTACCCCGGGGAAGGAGCGGAAGTAGCTCTCTATATATTCGGCCGCCTCCGGCACCGAAACGTCTATGTCCTGGCTTAAGGAGTAGGCGCCAATGCCGTAGACTATGCCGAAGTTCACCGCCTTTGCCCGGCGGCGCAGCTCGGGGGTCACCATCTCGGGGGGCAGGCCGAACACCAAACTCGCGGTCTCGGTGTGCACGTCCCGGCCCTCCCCGAAGGCGGCGATGAGGATTTCGTCCCCACTCATGTGGGCCAGCACCCGCAGCTCAATCTGGGAGTAGTCGGCGTCCAGCAGCACCCTGCCCTCCCCCACCACAAAGAACCTGCGCATGCGGCTGCCGAGCTCGGTGCGGACCGGGATGTTCTGAAGGTTCGGCTCCCGCGAGCTTATGCGGCCGGTGCGGGTCTCGGTCTGGTGGAACTCGGTGTGCACCCGCCCGTCCGGCCCGGCGGCACGGGTGAGCCCCTCCACATAGGTGGAGAGCAGCTTAACATATTTGCGGTAGGCGAAGATGTGGCCGATTATGGGGTGGTAGGGCCGCAGCCGCTCCAGCACCTCGGCGCTGGTGGAGTAGCCGGACTTGGTCTTTTTGCCGCTGGGGAGCATGAGGCGCTGGAACAGCACCTCCCCCAGCTGTTTGGGGCTGTTGATGTTGAACCTGCCGCCTGCCAGAAGGTAGATCTCCTGCTCCTCCTGCTCGGCAAGGGCGGAGAGCTCCTGCCCAAAGGCGTTTATTCCGGGCAGGTCCAGCAGGAAGCCCACCTGCTCCATCTCGCAGAGCACCTCCACCAGCGGCAGCTCTATCTCCCGCAGCAGCCGGGTCATGGAGCTCTGCTCCAGCTTCGCCATGAGCAGGCCCGCCAGCGGCCGGACAAGCCCCGCGGCCGGCTCCTGCTGGCAGAGGAACTCCGCCCCCGCGCCGTACTCGGCGGCGAGGCGGCCGGGGCTGTAGTCGTTGGAGGAGGGGTTTAAAAGGTAGCCCGCGAGCTCCAGGTCAAACTCCACCCCCTCCAGCCGGCAGCCGATGCCCATGGCCAGCTTGCGAAGGCGCTTGGAGCTGTCGCAGACCTTTGGGACAGAGCTCTCGAGCAGCCGCCGCAGCTCCCCCTTGCGCAGCCGCAGCACCCTCTCGCCGGTGACGGCGCAGGGCCCGTCGGGGGAGGTGATTATGAAGGCCCGCTCCCCGAAGTCAAAGCCCTCGGGGCAGTCCTCCACCTCCAGCTCCCGCTGCTTCGGCGGCTGCTCGTCGGGTCCGGCGGCGGGGCCGGTGGGCAGCTGCAGGCCCAGCCTTGAGAGGGTGGAGATCATCTCGAGCCCGGCGAGGCGCCTTGCGGCGGCCTCCGGGTCGCCGGGGGCGCGGCGGTAGAGCTGGAGGTCGGCGCTCACCCCCGGCACCTGCCGGTTGATGGCGGCAAGCTCCCGGCTCATGTAGGCGCTGTCCCGGTCCCGCAGCAGCTTCTGCCGGACGCCGGGCTTTATAAACGGGTCGTCTATATTCTCGTACACCCCGTCCAGGGTGGAAAACTTTGCTATCAGGGCGCAGGCGGTCTTCTCCCCCACCCCCGAGACGCCGGGGATGTTGTCGGAGGAGTCCCCCATGAGCGCCTTTACGTCTATGAGCTGCCCCGGGAGCACGCCGTACCTTGCCTGCACCTGCTGGGGGCCGAACTCCTCGGTCTCCCCCCGGCCGAAGTGGGTGGTGGTGAGCAGCACATGGGTGCCCTCGCTCACCAGCTGCATGCTGTCCCGGTCGCCGGTGGCGATGCGGCAGTCCACCCCGGCGGCGTCGCAGGCGGCGGAGATGGTGCCGATTATGTCGTCCGCCTCGTAGCCCTCGGCGGTTACCACCGAAAAGCCAAGCTCCCGCAGCAGCTCCCGCAGCTCCCCGTGCTGGGGCACCAGCTCCTCCGGCATGCCCTTGCGGGTGGCCTTGTAGCCGGAGTAGAGCCTGTTGCGGAAGGTGCCCCCCGGCAGGTCGAAGGCCACCGCCACCAGCTCCGGCTGCAGGTCCTCCAGCAGCCGCAGCAGTATGTTCATAAAGCCGAAGACGGCGTTGGTGTACCGCCCGTCCTTGGTGGTGAGCAGCTTGATGCCGTAGAACGCCCGGTTGAGGATGGAGTTGCCGTCGAT
>CALXAK010000037.1 GCA_944386255.1 uncultured Clostridia bacterium | reverse complement strand
CTCATCATAGGTGGCCTTGCTCTCTGCCGCTGTCAGATCCAGCTCATCCAGATTCAGCTCCACCTCGATATGTTGCTTTGTATTAAGTTTGGACAATAATACTACCGTCTCCACATGTGGCGTGTGGGGAAACATGTCCACCGGCGTAACCTTTTTTACAGTGTAACCGCCGGCGCAGAGGGCTTTTAGGTCCCTTGCGAGGGTGGCGGGGTTGCAGGAGACCATTACAATTCTCTTCGGAGACATGTCCAGCATGGCGCGTATGGTCTGCTCCTCGCAGCCGCTGCGGGGCGGGTCGGTTATGATTATGTCCGGTTTTGTGCCGTGGGCCGCGAGCTCTGCCGAGGCCTCCGCGGCGGTGGCGCACATAAATCTGCAGTTTTGGATGCCGTTTTCTCTGGCGTTGAGCCGCGCATCCTCCACCGCCTCCGGCACCGTCTCCACCCCGATGAGTTCTCTGCACCGGTCGGCCAGTGAGAGGCCTATGCTCCCGGTGCCGCAAAAAAGGTCCAGCAGCAGTTCGCTCTTTTCCAGCGAAGCAAATTCGGCTATAATTGAATAAAGCCGCTCTGCAGCAGCCCTGTTTACCTGCAGAAAACTCGGTGCGGAGACGGACAGCGTAACCCCGGCGAGACGCTCCTTTATCCTCCCGCTGCCATAGGCGACCCTGAAACGGCTGCCCAGAATCACGTTGCCCTTCTGCCGGTTCGGGTTAATGACGACGGTGGTTATCTCTGGGTGTTCATTTGTGAGCGCAGAGATGAATTCCCGCTCACCTTTAATGCCGTTCCCGTTCACAACGAGGCACAGCATTATTTCGCCGAGGGAACTCTGCCTAAGGAAAATGTGGCGCAGCAGCCCTTTCCCTGTGGTCTCGTCGTAGCCGGTGGCCCCGCCCTTTTTGAGCAGGTCCGCCGTGCGGCGGGCAATGACGTTGAGCTTCTCGGGCTGCAGCATGCAGCAGTCTGCAGCGGGGAGTATCCTGTGGCTGCGCTTTGCGTAGAGCCCGGGCAGCAGCTCCGGCGTCACCGGGAACTGCACCTTGTTGCGGTAGCGGTCGGGTTCGGGGCTTGGGACGGTGTCGGACAGCCCGGCATCAATGCCGCCGAGGCGCCGCAGGGCGTCTCGCACAAAGTTCTTTTTTTCCCGCAGCTCCGCCTCGTAGCTCATATGCCTTGTGGAGCAGCCGCCGCATCTCCCAAAGAGGGGACAGTCCGGCTCCACCCGGTCGGGGGAGGGGGAAATTACCCTTTCAATGATTCCAAAGGCGTAGCTTCTGCGAAGGGCGGTTATCTTGACCTGCAATCTGTCCCCGGGGGCGGAAAAGGGCACGAATACCGCCATCCCCTCAAATCTTCCAACGCCGTTGCCGTCGCTTGAGAGGGAATCGATGGTAAGTTCAATACACTGTTTTTTTTCCAACATAGAGCCACACCTCCGGTCGAATTAAGCATAACCCCTCCCGAGAGGTTAAGTCAATCTTTGCAAGGAGAAGCATATGCCGGAACTCTTGGCCCCGGCGGGGGACCTGGCGGCGGTGGAGACCGCCCTTTATTTTGGCGCCGATGCCGTCTACTGTGCTGGACCGGCGCTGCAGCTGCGCTCGGACAAGGCTGGGCTTTCGAGGCCGCAGCTGGAGCAGGCTGTTGCAGCCGCCCACGAAAAGGGCAAAAAGCTCTATGTGGCCTTAAACTCTCTCGCCTTTGACAGCGAGCTCAAAGCCCTGCCGGAATATGCGGGATTTCTGCAGGACATTGGCGTGGACGCGGTGATTGTGGCGGACCTCGGGGTGATGGCGGTGGTGAGACGGTGCGCGCCACGGCTGCAGCTGCATGTTAGCACCCAGTTCAACTGCATGAACCATCAGACCGCCCTCGCGCTCAGGGAATTTGGAGCGAGGAGGATAGTGCTGGCCCGGGAGCTCACCCTGGAGCAGATTGCCACTCTGAGGAGCATGCTCCCGCGGGACCTTGAGCTGGAGGCGTTTGTCCACGGGGCTATGTGCATGGCGTTCTCGGGCAGGTGCCTCATGAGTTCCTTCATGGCGGGCCGCAGCGGCAACCGGGGGGAGTGCGCCCAGCCCTGCCGCTGGAGCTATTCCTTTGCCGAGGAGAAGCGGCCGGGGGAGGTGTTCGACGCAGAGCAGACCGAAAAGGGCACCGCAATTTTCAGTTCCCACGACCTCTGCGCCATAGACCTTCTGCAGCAGCTGGAGGAAGCGGGGGTCTGTTCCTTCAAAATAGAGGGGCGGATGAAGTCCGAGTACTATGTTGCCACGGTGGTGAACGCCTACCGCATGGGCATGGAACACAGGTGGAGCGCAAAGACCTGCCGCTCCGAACTCGAAAAGGTGACCCACCGGCCCTATTCGGAGGGATTTTTGAGGGGATTTGAGCGCATAACCCCCACAAACGACGGCAGGTACCGCCAGGAGTGCGTCTTCGCCGCCAGGGTGCTGGAGGACCGGGGCGATAGCGCCGTGATCCAGCAGCGCAACCCCTTCTTCCCGGGCGAGGAGCTGGAGCTCCTGTCCCCCGGGAGGGAACCGGCGGCGATGACGGTGGGGGAGCTGCGGGACCTTGAGGGCCAGTCCCTCGAGGGGGCCACGCTGGTCCAGCAAAAAATACTTATCAAAAACGACCTGGGACTAAAGCCCGGGGATATACTTAGAAAAAGCGTCCCACTGAAGGTGTTTTGACATGAGCGATAACCGATACCCGGAGATACTGGCCCCTGCCGGGGCGGAGCCCCAGCTTATGGCGGCGGTCCGCTGCGGCGCAGACGCGGTGTACCTCGGAGCAAGGGGTTTCAACGCCCGCCAGGGCGCGGCGAATTTTGACGAGCAGACGCTGCCAAAGGCGGTGGCCTACTGCCACGAGCGGGCGGTCAAGGTTTATGTGACCCTCAACACGCTTCTAAACGACCGGGAGATTCCGCAGCTGCTGGAGCAGCTGGAACTCATTGCCCGCAGCGGCGCCGATGCGCTGATAATCCAGGACCTTGCGGTGCTGCGCCTTGCCACCGAATGCTGTCCTGAGATTGCAAGACACGCCTCCACCCAGCTCGCCATCCACAACACCGACGGCGCCCTGGCCGCAAGGGACCTCGGCTTTTCCCGGGCGGTGCTCGCCCGGGAGCTGTCGCTCCGGGAGATGGAACGGGTGATATCATCGGTGAACGGCATGGAGTTTGAGGTCTTTGTGCACGGCGCCCACTGCATGAGCCTCTCGGGCGCCTGCTACATGTCGTCGGTCATCGGCGAGCGCAGCGGCAATAGAGGGTTCTGCGCCCAGCCCTGCCGGACCAACTTTGTCTGCCGGGGCAGGGAGTACGCCCTGTCGCTCAAGGACATGAGCTACCTGCAGCACCTGAGGGAACTGACCGGCGCCGGGGTGAGCTCGTTCAAAATTGAGGGCCGCATGAAGCGCCCGGAGTATGTGGCGGCTGCGGTCACCGCCTGCAGGTTGTCGCTGGATGGCAAACCCTACGATATTGTCACCCTCGAGTCCGCCTTTTCAAGGAGCGGCTTTACCGACGGTTACCTTACCGGGCGGCGGGACGGCAGCATGTTTGGCCGCAGGACCGAGGCGGACGAGCAGCGCTCCCGTCAGGTGGCGGACAAGCTGGCTTCGCTCTACCGCTCCGAGAGGAGGTCGGTGGAGCTGAGCGGCGTGTTCAGGGCGTCGCCAGGCCGTGAGCTGTCGCTGCAGGTGAGCGACGGCGAAAACATTGTGCTCGTGAGCGGCGCTCCACCGGAGGCCGCCGTAAACTCCCCGACAGGGCGGGAGCTTGTGGTCCGGCAGCTGGAAAAGACCGGCGGCACACCCTATTTCTTTGGCAGGATAGACCTGCAGCTGGACGGGGACGCCGCGATCCCCGCGTCCGCCATAAACTCTCTTAGAAGGCAGGCGCTGGAAAGAATGTCGGAGCTGCGGGGAAGGCCGCAGCCAAAGGCTTTTTCTCAGCCGCTCGCCTCCGCAGAGCCGTCTGGGAGGGGCGCCGGAGTCTGCACCGGCCTTTTCGGGAGGTTCGAGCGGCCGGAGCAGCTGCCGGAAGACTGCCGGGAGCTGCAGAGGATTATCCTGCCGGTGCATCTAATCACCCAAAAGGAGCTGGAAGCCTTTGGGGAGAGGCTGGTGGGGGAGCTGCCCGCAGCCCTCTTCCCCGACAACGAGCAGCAGCTGCAGCCGCTGCTGGAAAAGCTCCGCTCAGCAGGCCTCGCCTGGGTGTACACCGAAAACATCTACGGCATTACCGCGGCAAGGCGGCTGGATCTCAGGGTTATCGGCGGGCAGAACATGAACATAATGAACTCCCTCGCCTTAAAGGAGGTGGCGGACCCCGGGGTAGAGGGCCAGGTGGCAACCCCGGAGCTCACCCTAAGGGGGGCTCTCTCCCTTGCGGGACCTGTGGACAAAGGGATCATCGCCTATGGCAGACTCCCGCTCATGACCATAAGAGCCTGCCCGGCCGCCGCTTCGCCCGGCGGGTGCAGGAACTGCGACGGCGCCCCGGGGCTCACCGACCGCCGGAATATAAGCTTCCCGGTGCTCTGTCGCCAAAGGAGGTATGTGAGCGTGCTCAACAGTCTGCCGCTCTACATGGGGGACAAGGACCTGAGCGGCTTTGATTTTAGGCTGCTCTACTTCACCACCGAGAGCCGGGAGGAGTGCGACGCGGTCATCCGGGGCTTTCTCTCCGGTGCGCAGCCGAGGCCAGGGGAGTTTACAAGAGGCCTCTACTACAGGACCATAAAATAAACGGAACAGCCGCCGGGCCAGTATCTGGCCCGGCGGCTCAACTTCACAGCTTGTTTTCCTCCGACCAGTTTTTTATCCTCTTTAACTCCTGGTCGGATACTCCGCGCCCGTTTTCGGCGCTTCTGGGTTCGGTTATAATGCCGGCTGCGGTCAGTTTGGTCCTGCCCTTTTTTGCCGGCCGGCTCTTTTCTTCACTGCGTTTTTTCAAAAAAACACCCCCTTTTGGGTATTATCCCAAGGGGGTGCGCGCGCTATTCGCTCTTCTGGCCGCTGTCGTCCTGCTGCTGTTCGGAGCTTTTGTCGGTGGTAGCATCGGCGGCGGGAGGGTTGGTGGGGGCGGGGGTCATGGCCTCGCGGTAGATGGCCTTCACCTTCTCGGCGCGCTTGCGCTCATACTCGGCGCGCACCTTGGCGTCCTCCTCCTTCTGGGCCCTCGCCTCGCGAATGGCCTTTTTGAGGGTGAAGACAAAGGCCACCACCATCAGAACCAGCACCAGCAGGATTATGTAGTTTGCAGGTCCCCAGGGGCGCTCTGCAACAATCAAGCCCTTGCCCAGCAGGTAGATGTAGTAGGCGAGTAGTATAAGTATGAAGGTAGACATAGCTGTCCTCCTGTAGAGGCTTTCTAAAAAATTATTTTCTCAAAAGTTGGCAGTTATGTCAAGTGAGAGGGCCGCAATTGACTATTTTAGGTAAAAAATATATAATTGCTAAAGCGAAAGGAGGGAAGTGTAGTGAGATATCTGCGCATTGCCCTCTGCTTTTTTTTAGCGCTTGCGCTGTGTGCATGCTCGGTAAATTCGGTGGAGGAACTGCTGTACGCGCCCTCCCTCACCGAAGACCAGAGTGGAATTATCGGCGCTCTTAATGAGGCCAGCGGCAGTGAGGTGTCGCTGCGCTACCCGCGCTATGGGACCCGGCGGTCCTCGGTGCAGTTTGTGGACTTTGACAACGACGGCACCAGCGAGGCTGTGGCCTTTTACTCCCTCGAGGATTCCCCCGGCTACCTCAATCTCGCGGTGCTCACCGAGGACCCGCAGGGGCAGTGGAGCCTTGCGGCCACAACCCAGGGCTCTGGAACAGAGGTTTACTCTGTAAATGTTATCTCCCTCCAGCAGGACGACCAGCAGTTTCTGCTGGTGGAGTGGTCCTCCAGCTCGCTGCAGAGCAGGCGGATATCGGTTTACAACTTTGCCGACGGCAGCATAAACACCGGCTTTGAGGACAGCTGCATAAAAATAGTGGTCTCGGACATGGACTCGGACGGTTCCCTTGAGTTTTGCTATGTGACCGAGGAGAGCGGGACGGGGGCGCTGCGCGTAAAATATGTGGACAGCAGGGGTTCGTCCCTCTCAGTGGTGAACGACCACGGCCTCTCGTCCTCGGCAGTGGGGGTAAACGCCTTGGTGATAGGCTCGCTCTCGGACGGCAAAACTGCACTCTTTGTGGACGAGATGATTGACGAGGACCAGTACACCACCGAGATTTTCTACGTAGACGGCGACGGTTGCCACGCTCTGAAGACGGTGGGGGGCTACGACATCACCGACCTCATGACCCGGAACTGCGCCATTGTGAGTTCCGCGCCGCATTTCGGGCGGGACAGCACCCTCGTGCCCTCATCGACCCCCCACAGCGACATTGCGAGGTTCCCGGACATCTGGACCTACTGGTACGCCGTGGCCATCGACAGTGTGCGGTGCGTCGCGGTGGAATATGTGAGCGAGCAGTTTCTCTTTGCCTTCAGGGTGCCGGACAACTGGTACTCCTCGGTGCTGGTTTCCAGCAGGGAGGATATGAGGCGGTTCTTTGTCACCGACGTTGACTCTGGGGTGGTGCTGCTTGAGATTCATGTGCTGGCGGTGGATGAGGAAGACAGCGAGCTGCTGGAGGAGGGATTTTTGCAGCTCACCGCCTCTGGAAGCTACCGGTACTACATGCGGTACAACTGCTCCGAACAGGAAAAGAGCTATATTGAGAACAATTTTAGAACCATATGAGCGGTGATGGAGGGAAATCTTTTGAAAAAGATACTGGTAGTTGAAGACGAATCCACCATCCGAGAGCTTGTGGCCTATAACCTTAGGATGGATGGGTATGTGGTGGTGGAGGCCGCCGACGCCGAGAGCGCCTACGCCAAGTACTCCGACGCCCCCGACAGCTTTGACGTTGCGCTGCTGGACATTATGCTGCCGGGAATAAGCGGGCTCTCTCTCTGCGAGATGATACGCCGGGAGAACAGCCGGATAGGTATCATAATGCTCTCCGCCAAGACCCTCGAGAGGGACAAGGTTACCGGCCTTTCCATCGGCGCGGACGACTATGTGGCAAAGCCGTTTGGAATTACCGAGCTGGTCGCAAGGGTCAACGCGGTCTACCGCAGGAGCTCAGGGTCCAAGATCCGCGAGGATTCCGGGGTCATCACTTTGGGGGATTTTACCCTCAACAAGAACGCCAGGACCATCACAAAAAACGGAGTGCCGCTGGAACTCACCCAGGTGGAGTTTCAGATTATGGAGCTGTTCTTTGAGCGCCCGGACACCGCCCTCGACCGGGAGAGCATCCTGAAGCGCGTTTGGGGCCAGAGCTATGTTGGCGATGTGAAGATTGTGGATGTAAACATTCGCCGGCTCAGGATGAAGATTGAGGAGGAGCCCTCCAACCCCAAGCATATCCTCACCGTTTGGGGCTACGGCTACAGGTGGGACAGCTGATGGTCCCTCCAAAGCTTTTTCGCAGCTACAAGCGCAGGAGCATAACCGGCCGCTGGATTGCCGGCAGCCTTCTCATGACAATAATCGTCGTGGCCATTGGCACCGCCGGCATTCTCTTTGCGGTCCGCCAGAGCTACTACCAGTCGGCTCTGCAGCTGGTGGAGTATCAGCTGCGCCTGGTGCTGAGCGAGGTGCTCTCGGAGGATATCAGCACCTCCACCGAGCGCTACAACGCCGCCTTTGATGCCATAGAGGGCTTTGTGGACAA
The DNA here is from genome assembly GCA_944386255.1 of uncultured Clostridia bacterium. GTDB lineage: Bacteria > Bacillota > Clostridia > Oscillospirales > Ruminococcaceae > CALXAK01. Next base: position 8,315 of record CALXAK010000037.1, on the reverse strand, counting down.
GGGCAGGTTTGAGCTCATGCTGCTCAACTCCGACGGCCGGGTTATAGCCACCTCCAGCGGTTTTGAGTACCCGGAGACCGAACCGCCGGAGGATTTTTTGCTGGCGCTGGACAGCCAGAGCATAAACGCCGACATATGCTATTCCCCCACGGGGGAACACCTGGCGGCGGCGTCGAGTTCGCTGGACAAGCCCGCCGGAGTGATTGCCGCTGTGCGGGTGGTAAGCTCCATTGAAGGGGTGGACCGCCAGCTCTTTATGGCCACCCAGTGGGCCATACTCTTTTCCATAGTTATCATCTCATTTTCGGTGCTCACGGGGCTGTATTTTGTGCGCTCGATTGTGCGACCTATTCAGCGCATTGAGGAGTCAGCAAAGCTCATAGCCTCCGGCAACTTTTCGGTGCGGGTGCACAACCCCATAAACGATGAAATAGGCGAACTCTGCGAGATAATAAATGAGATGGCGGTTGGCCTCGGGGCCGCCGAGCAGATAAAGAACGAGTTTGTTTCCTCGGTCTCCCACGAGCTGCGCACGCCGCTCACCTCTATAAGGGGATGGACCGACACCCTGCTTGCCGCGGACCCTGGGGAAAACCCTGAAATGTACAAAAAGGGCCTTTCCATCATTGCAAATGAGACCTCAAGGTTATACGATATGGTGGAGGACCTCCTTGACTTTTCCCGCATGGCGGGGGGCGAGCTCAAGCTCAACCGGAAGAACATGGACATCGTGGCCGAGATTGAGGACGCGGTGCTCATAGCCGAGCAGCGGGCGGCTGCGCTCTCGGTGCAGCTGAAGTTTGACCCGCCGGAGGAGCCGATGCCGGTGCTGGCGGATCCGGACAGGATGCGCCAGGTGTTTGTAAACCTTTTGGACAACGCCATAAAGTACTCGGTCCCGGGAGGGGTGGTTGATGTCACCGCCAGGGCCATGGATGGCAGAACCTACATTTCGGTGACCGACCACGGCACCGGCATACCCAGCGAGGACCTGCCCAACATAACCCAGAAGTTCTTTAAAGCCGGCAACTCGGTGGGTGGTTCCGGGATAGGTCTCGCCATAGTAAAGGAAATTATGCAGGCCCACGGAGGGTCAATAGACATAAAGAGCTCCCTCGGCAAGGGCACCACGGTCACCGTGGAGCTACCTGCCGCCAGCTCCCGAGAAGGAAAAAATGAGCGCTAAAAAAGAGAGAAGAAAATTCATACCCGTTGGCGGCCAGGCGATAATCGAGGGCATCGCCATGCGGGGCCCCGAGAAGACCTGTGTCGCAATCAGAACCCCCGATGGCAGCATTGACAAACAGATGCTCCCAACCAAAAAGAACCCTCTGCAGAAGGTGCCGGTGCTAAGGGGCGCAGTGGCCATGGTCATGAGCCTTGTGCAGGGCTACGGCTACATAAGCAGGTCCGCCGACATAGCCTTTGCCGACGACCCCGAGCCGGAGTCCAAACTGGACAGATGGATAGACGAGAAGTTTGGCGACAAGGCGTCGCAGATTATAACCGTGCTGGCGGCTTTTTTGGGGGTGGTTCTGGCGGTGCTGCTCTTTACCCTGCTGCCCACCTTTTTGGCGGGAGGGATTGCGAAGCTGTTTTCCCTCAAAAAAGGCCTTGCAGCAATTGAGGCGCTGTTTAAAGTTGCCATATTCCTCCTCTATCTCTTTCTTGTGACCCGCACCAAGGAGGTGCACCGGGTGTTCGAGTACCACGGCGCAGAGCACAAGAGCATCACCTGCGTCGAGATGGGGGAGGAGCGCACGGTGGAGAATGTCCGCCGGCACAGCCGGTTCCACCCGAGGTGCGGCACCAGCTTTCTCTTTGTGGTGCTGGCGGTGAGCATACTGGTTTACGCCTTTATCCCCTGGACCGGGGTGCTCAGCAGATCCATATTAAAAATTCTGCTTCTGCCGGTGATAATGGGCGTCTCCTACGAGATTATCCAGCTGGCCGGCAGACATGACAACCTGGTTTCCAGGATTGTCTCGGCACCGGGCCTGCTCATGCAGCGCCTTACGACCTTTGAGCCGGATGACCAGCAGATAGAGGTGGCAATAGAGGCGCTTAAGATGGTGCTGCCCGAAGAGGACGGCAGGGTTTGAACGCCCGGGAGGCGCTTGCGTCAGCAAGGCAAAGGCTCTCGGAGGTTGAGAACGGCGGGAACCACGCCGTGTGGCTCTTTGAAGAAGCTTTTGGAATCAGCTACCTGCAGGCTCTGCAGCAGCAGCTGGACCCGGACGCCCTCGGCCGGTACTTTGGCATGGTGGATAGGCGTGCTGCAGGGGAGCCGGTGCAGTATATAATTGGTCACTGGCCCTTTTTGGGAGCGGAGTTTTCGGTGGGCAGCGGCGTCCTGATCCCCCGGCCCGAAACTGAGGAGGTCGCCTCCCTCGCCATCTCGAGGGCGCGGGAGAGCGGCGCAAAAGACATACTTGACCTCTGCGCCGGTACCGGCTGCATAGGTATAAGCATTGCAAGGGCCCTGCCGGGCGCGAGGGTCAGCTGTGTTGAGCTGTATCCCAAGGCCTTTAAATATCTCGAGAGGAACATTGCCGCTCTCGCCCCCGGAGTGGCTGCCGTCATGGCAGACGCCCTGGAATACCACGAAAAGCTTGCCCCTGGCAGCATTGATATGCTGGTGAGCAACCCGCCCTATGTGAGCCGGGAGGAGATGGCGTCGCTCCAGCCGGAGCTTGCCCATGAACCGGTATCCGCTCTTGAGGCTGCGGACGGCGGCCTGCTCTTTTACAAGACGATTTCCGCCTGCTACCTCCAGAAGCTCCGGCCGGGCGGGAGGCTGATTTTTGAAATCGGCCACCGCCAGGGCGATCAGGTTGTGCGGCTGCTGGAAGGCCTCGGCTATTGTGATGTCCAGCTTCTCCTGGACCAGGGCGGAAATCCGCGCATTGTAGAGGCCAGAGTTCGAGAATAAATGTTTAATTTTGCCGTAGATTGTGTTATAATATCCGCAACGTAAATGATTCTGGAGGATAGCGATGCTGGACAAACAAAAAGCCCTTGAGACCGCCATTCAGCAGATACAAAAGCAGTTTGGCCCGGGCGCTGTTATGCGCCTCGGCGAAAACGCCACCATGAATGTGGAGGCCATCTCCACCGGCTCCCTCACCCTGGACATGGCTCTCGGCATTGGAGGCCTGCCGAGGGGCAGGATTGTGGAGATATTTGGCCCCGAGAGCTCCGGCAAAACCACCGTTGCGCTGCATGTGGTGGCCGAGGCCCAGAAGCTCGGCGGCTCAGCTGCGTTTATTGATGTTGAGCACGCCCTTGACCCGGTGTACGCAATGAATCTGGGGGTGGATATCGACAATCTCCTCGTCTCCCAGCCCGACACCGGCGAGCAGGCGCTGGAAATCTGCGAGGCGCTGGTGCGCTCCGGCGCCATTGACGTTGTGGTCATAGACTCGGTGGCCGCCATGGTCCCGAGGGCCGAAATAGAGGGCGAGATGGGGGACTCCCATGTGGGCATACAGGCGAGGCTCATGTCCCAGGCCCTTCGCAAGCTCACCGGTGTGGTCTCCAAGGCCAACACCATCGCCATATTCATAAACCAGCTGCGTGAAAAGATCGGCGTTATGTACGGCAACCCCGAGACCACACCCGGCGGCCGCGCCCTCAAATTCTACTCCTCGGTGCGGCTGGATGTGCGCCGGGTGGAGAGCCTCAAGGTGGGCTCGGAGGTTGTGGGCAACCACACGAGGGTCAAGGTGGTCAAGAACAAGGTGGCCCCGCCCTTTAGAGAGGCCGAGTTCGACATAATGTACGGCCAGGGTATATCCAAGGTAGGCGAAATAGTGGACATGGCGGTCAAGCTGGACATTATCCAGAAGGCAGGCGCCTGGTTCAACTACGGCGAGACCCGCCTTCAGGGCCGGGACAATGTAAAGAAGTTCCTCATCAGCAACCCCGAGGTGTGCGACGAGATAGAGGCCGCTGTCCGCGCCAATGCGGACAAGCTCCTCGGCTCTTCAAGGCCCGCTTCCAGGGCGAACGCAATAAGGTCCAACGCGGTGCCCACTCAGCCCGCGCCTGTGGCGGAGGCCCCCAAGCCCTCCATAGATATCGAGGTGCAGGGTAAGTAACGCATGCCGCTTATCACCGACATAAAAACCACAAAAAAGGGCAGGTATGCCCTTTTTTGTGACGGAGAGTTTTGCTTTTCCCTCGAGCCCTTCGACCTGGTGGAAAGAGGACTCGAGATAGGCATGGAACTGAGCCCGCAGCAGCTCTCAGAGCTCTCGGAGCTCGCCGACCTCCAGAAGGCGACCTCCAAGGCCCTGATGCTTGTAGGCCAGCGTCCCCACACCCGGTTGGAGCTCACCCGCAAGCTGTTGCGGCAGTTCGACCAATACACCGTTGAGCGGGTGGTAAACAGGATTGCGGAGTACGGTTACATTGACGACCAGGACTATGCATCCCTTGCGGTCTCCTCCCACATCGCGAGAAAGAACATGAGCCTCAAGGCGGCCAGCGCCTATCTGCGGGAGAGAGGGATAGACCTAAACGATCCAGAGAATGCGGGTCTGCTGGAGGATTACGCCCTCGGCGAGCAGGACAGGATTGCCGCAATTATAAGCAAAAGCTACCTTGCAAAGCTCCGGGACCCAAAGTCCAGAGCTTCGGTGGTGGCTGCCCTCGCAAGGCGCGGGTACTCGGTGAGGGACATAAAGAGCGCTATGGAAAGGTTCCTTTCCGATTCTGACGAGCAGGACTGGAGTTTTAATGAAGGATAAGGTGTTTTTCATCTCCCTTGGCTGCGACAAAAACCGGATTGACGCAGAGATAATGGCAAACACCCTGGAAAAGGCCGGGTTTCAGCTTGTGGATTCCCAGGATGAAGCTGACTGCGCCATTGTCAATACCTGCGGCTTTATTGACAGCGCCAAGGAGGAGGCCATTGAGGCGATATTCGACATGGTGCGCAAAAAGCAGGACCCCGAGTGCTCCCTTTCAAGGGTGATTGTGACCGGATGCCTTGCTCAGCGCTACTGCGAGGAGCTGGCAGGGGAGATACCCGAGGTGGATGCCGTGGTGGGCATAGGCCTCAATGGGGACATTGCCAGCACGGTGCGGCGCGCCCTCGCTGGCGAGAGGACTGTGGCGGTAACCAAACCTGAGAAGCTGAAAATATGCGGCGACAGGTTTCTCTCCACCCCGGCCCACTACGCCTACCTCAAGATTGCCGAGGGCTGCGATAACAGGTGTACATACTGCGCCATCCCCATGATAAGGGGGGCCTACCGCAGCCGTCCCCCGGAGGAGATACTGCTGGAGGCAGAAAAGCTTGTGTCCGGCGGAGTGAAGGAGCTGATTCTAGTGGCCCAGGATACCACCAGCTACGGCATTGACCTCGGCAACGGCGCAAACCTCGCCTCGCTGCTGCGTCAGCTCTGCCGCATAGAGGGGCTCTGGACAGTAAGTATACTTTACGCCTATCCCGACCGGATTGACGACCAGCTCATTGACTGCATCGCCGAGGAGAAGTGTATAGCTAAATACCTTGACATCCCTCTTCAGCACGCCAACACCCGGATTTTAAAGCTCATGCGGCGCTTTGGGGACGCAGATAGTCTTGCCGCCCTCATGGAAAAACTGCGCAGCCGAGTGCCGGGCATCACCCTGAGGACCACCTTCCTTGTGGGGTTCCCCAGTGAGACGCGGCAGGAATTTGAGGAGCTGCTGGACTTTGCCGTCAGGATGAGGTTCGATAGAGGCGGCGCCTTCGCCTTCTCCATGGAGGAGGGCACACCCGCCGTAAAGCTGGGAGGCGACCTTCCCCTGGAGGAGAAGCAGCAGAGGCAGGACGAGATAATGCAGCTGCTCTCCCAGCAGCTCGCCGAGAACCGCAAAACCCAGCTGGGCAGACAGGTGGAGGCCATCTGCGACGGCTTTGACGAGGAGAGGGGGATGTTTATCTTCCGCTCCGAGCAGGATGCCCCCGAGGTGGATACCCTTATATATGCCCTTGGCGAGTGCCTGCCGGAGCCCGGGGAGGTAAAACAGATACTCATTGAGGACGCCGACGATGTGGACCTCTTTGGCAGGATAGTTGGGTAGCGCCCAATGTACTTTTTGCCCCGGTTGCTCTATAATCAAACCATTCAATGCACTTATGAGGAGAAGAAAATGAATCTGCCCAACAAACTCACCGTGCTGCGGGTGCTGCTGGTCCCGGTGTACCTGCTCTTTGCCATGTGCGACTCCATTCCCCACAATTGGCTTGCCGCCTTTATAGTGTTTGTGGGCGCTTCCATCACAGACCTTTTGGATGGACGCATCGCCCGCCGGGACGGCCTTGTCACCAACTTCGGCAAGTTCCTGGACCCTCTGGCGGACAAGATACTTGTGATATCCGCCCTGCTCGCGTTTATGCCAATGGGCTTTGCCGGGGTGGTTCCTCTGGTGCTCATCGTCTCGCGGGAGTTTGCGGTGAGCGGGGTGCGCATGCTGGCCGCGTCCAGCAACGGCACGGTTATCGCCGCAAACATATGGGGCAAGGTGAAGACCGCGCTCCAGATGGTGGTAATTTCCGCGTCTCTGCTGCTGCTGGAGGTGGCCGAGATCACCGGCTCCGCCAGCCTCTTCGGCTTCTGCAGGACCTTCACCTACGCTGCGATTTGGGTGCTGGCCTTCGTCACCGCCCTCTCCGGCGCCGTATATCTCTGGCAGAACAGGTCGCTGCTGTCAGTAAATGAATAGAGGTTTAAAATAATGGTAGTTTTTAACACCCTCACGCGCAAAAAGGATGAGCTGCAGCCCAGAAATAACGAGCTGAAGATATATGCCTGCGGCCCCACCGTCTATAACTTCATTCACATCGGCAACGCAAGGCCCATCTGCGTCTTCGACACTCTTCGCAGATACCTTGAATACAGGGGTATCAAGGTCACCTTTGTGCAGAATTTCACCGACATAGACGACAAGATGATAAAAAAGGCGAACGAGGAGGGGGTCAAGGTATCGGACATAGCCGACAGGTATATTGCCGAGTACTGGACCGATGCCAAGGGCCTCAACGTGCTGCCTGCAACGGTGCACCCCCGCGCCACCGACAACATCCAGCAGATAATAGACATAGTCAGCACCCTCGAGCAGAAGGGCTATGCCTATGCCGCCGAAAACGGCGACGTGTATTTTAGGGCCAGGGCATTCAAGGAGTATGGCAAGCTCTCCCACCAGCCGCTGGACGACCTGGAGGCCGGAGCCCGCATAGGCGTGGGCGAACTCAAGGAGGACCCCATGGACTTTGCCCTCTGGAAGGGGGCCAAGCCCGGCGAGCCCTGGTGGGACTCCCCCTGGGGAAAGGGGCGGCCCGGCTGGCACATTGAGTGCTCTGCCATGGCAAGGCGCTACCTCGGCGACACCATTGACATACACTGCGGCGGCCAGGACCTGGTCTTCCCGCACCACGAGAACGAGATTGCCCAGAGCGAGTGCTGCACCGGAGCACCCTTTGCCCGCTACTGGATGCACAACGCCTACATCAACGTGGACAACCGCAAGATGAGCAAGTCGCTGGGCAACTTCTTCACCGTGCGGGAGATAAGCGAGCGCTACGGTTACGAGCCCATTCGCTACTTTATGATAAGCGCCCACTACCGCAGCCCAATCAACTTCTCGGTGGAGGTGATTGAACAGTGCGTGTCCGCCCTCGAGCGGCTCTACACCTGCCGGGACAACCTGGACTTCATGATCTCCAAAGCGGGGGATGGGAGCGAGGAGCTTGCGGCGGTGGCCGAGGCCAAGAAGGCGAGGTTCATCGAGGCCATGGAGGACGACCTCAACACCGCCGATGCCCTTTCGGCAATATTCGAGCTGGCCCGGGAGATAAACCTTAGCTCCGGCCAGAGCAGAAAGAGCCTTGAAAACTGCGCCGCGGTGTTCGACGAGCTCTGCTCGGTGCTGGGTATTCTCTACAACCGCAAAAAAGACAACGTCCCCTCCGAGGTGGTGGAGCTGGCGAAGCAGCGGGCCGAGGCTAGGAAGAACAGAGACTTCCCCCTCGCGGACTCCTTGAGGGACAGGATCCTGGAGCTGGGCTACATCCTCGAGGACACCCCCGAGGGCCCGAAGTTTAAGCGCAAATAATCCCGCCCAAGGCGGCGCCAGGAGCTGTTCCTGGCGCCGCCGGCGGAGGGGCTGGACCGACGGCGGTGGCCGCCGTTTCCGGCTTTTTCAAAAAAAAATCCGACCGGGGGCTTGCATTTTTTGCAATAATGCAATACAATTAATTTCGCCGCATTTCAAAGGACGATTAGCTCAGCTGGTAGAGCATTCGCTTGACGTGCGAAGGGTCA
>CALXAK010000036.1 GCA_944386255.1 uncultured Clostridia bacterium | reverse complement strand
TCCCGCCGGAGCTTTGCAGCTGCAGGACCGCTCCCCTCTGCGGTAGAGCTTCTGGGCAGATGGCGGCGGCCGTACCCGCTTCCACAGGTGGCGATGCAGCCGGAAACACCGGCGCTTTCCCGGTATCAGCTGCTGAGCTGTCCGGGAAATAGGCGGCGGATGAATGGGCGGCCGTGGGGCGGCAACCCATGGACCGGCGGCCGATTTGAGCCGGATGTTTGCCGCCATGGATTCGGCTTTCACACCAAAAAAGGGGTTAACACACGGGATATAACCGTGCGTATATATTTAGCCTATAGCTATCGAGGCGCAAGGGCAGATTGCAGCAGGGGTGCGGGCGCGGTGCAGGAGCGGCGACACAATCCTTCAAAATGCGCCATGGCGGATGAATAAATATACACCGCCCTTTCCGGGCCTGCGGCGGGGAAATGCAGGCGAGGCGCGCCGGCTTGCAGAGCCCCGGCCGCCAAAAACCGGAGAGGCCGGGCGGTTGGAATCCTGGAAGGTATGAGTTATAATGTTAGCTGATTAAAGGCTGAACCAATCACGGAGGACGGAATGTTTTTTTCCCGGAAAAGGCAGAGCGCCGAGGGGATGTGGATCGTGGCGGGACTTGGCAACCCGGGCCGCAGCTACCAGCACACCCGGCACAACATAGGCTTTGAGGCGCTGGAGCAGCTGGCGGGGGAGATGGGGGTCAGGGTCAACCGCCACCAGTTCTCCTCCCTCACCGGCCGCGGGGAGCTCTCCGGCGCGCCGGTGCTGCTGATGATGCCGCTGACGCTGATGAACCTCTCCGGCAGGGCGGTGCAGGAGGCGGCTAACTACTACAGGGTGCCGCCCCAGCGGGTGATAGTGCTCTGTGACGACATTAACCTCGCCCCCGGCAGCATGAGGATTCGGGACAAGGGCTCGGCGGGGGGGCACAACGGCCTCAAGGACATAATCTCCCGCCTCGGCTCGGACAGGTTCTACCGGGTGCGCATAGGCGCCGGAGGCATGAAGGGGGAGGGCGGCTCCATGGCGGAGCATGTGCTGAGCATCCCCTCCGCCGCCGACCGCAGGGCCATTGAGTCGCGCTACCCCGACGCCGCGAAGGCGGTGGAGCTGATTGTGGCGGGGGAGCTGCAGCGGGCCCAGAGCCTTTTCAACCACTGATCCACCCGTTGTTTATTCCTTGGCCGCCTCCGGATGCTCCGGCGGGGTGAGACCCCGCGGCCAACAGCGCCGCAGGGGATTATCAAGCTGCCTTTTTGAAAACGCTGTCCCACTGGACGCGAAAGCGCCCCGGCGCTCCGCCCCAGGCAGGGGCCGCAGGAGGGGCGGGGAAGGAAGGCGCTGCCAGCAGCCGGACGCCCCCGCCCCGACGGGAGGCCCCGGGGGCTGAGCTATTCCGGCAGGCCCGGGGATAATCTGCACCCCGGGAGGTCTGGGACAGGGCCGCGCTAATGGTTGGAGCCTTCGAGGAATCGCCGCCGGGGTGGACTTTCTATACTTGCTACTATTGGGAGGCCCGGGAACTGAGATATCCGACGGGGCTATTAGATAGAGACATTTCGGTTCTGGCTACGGCAACCCTGTCCCGGCAGGCTCCGGGGGAAGCGGACCTTCGCCTGATAAATGCGGCTCTCTTACCGCTCCCCCCGGGGCCGCCGGAGCCGGGCCTTTGCGCGGCGGAGGGGTTGCAAGGCTGCCGCGGTATTTCGGACGGGATGGGGCGTGTACTGTCCGTAAAATAGTGCCAAAGCCCTGAAATTGGGCGACTGTCCAGAGCACGGGACTCAGGATGCCAAGATGCTGTCCTATTAACGGGATATAATATACAAAATTCAAGGCAATAGCGGGTGCACCGAACCTTGTTGGGGCTCGGCGCGCCCTTGCGCCCTTTTTTAAATCTTTGGATTGGAGAGGTTAGCTTATGCAGTGGCTGGAGATGATTGCCGCAACCGACGCCTTTGCTTCGGTGAGGCAGACGGTGGACCGGGAGGGGGCGGCGGCGCTCTTCGGGCTGGACCCGGTGCAGCGGGCGGCCTTTGCGGCGGCGCTGGCCCAGGACACCGGCCGGCCGGTGGTGGCGGTCACCCCGGAGGAGGCCCAGGCAATACGCTTTGCCGAGGACGCGGAGCTGATGCTGGGGGGCGGCTGCGGCTACCTGCCCGCCCGGGACTTTGCCCTGCCGGACGCCAGCGGCGTCTCCCGGGAGGGGGAGCACGGAAGGCTCTCGGTGCTGGGCCGGGCGGCGGCGGGGGAGCTGCAGCTGGCGGCCATGTCGGTGGACGGGTTTATGGCGAGGACCCTCCCGGCGGCGGTCTTTCGCAAGAAGAGCGCCGAGATAAAGCCCGGCTCGGTGGTAAACCTGCAGAAGCTGGCCCTCGAGCTGGTGGCCTGCGGCTACCGGCGCACCGAGACGGTGGAGGGCCGGGGGACCTTTGCCATAAGGGGAGGGATACTGGACCTCTGGCCCCCGGCGGAGCAGGAGCCGGTGCGTGTGGAGCTCTGGGGGGACTCGGTGGACAGCATAAACGCCTTTGATGTGGGCACCCAGCGCCGGGGCGGCCCCAAAAAGAAGCTGCTAATTACCCCGGCGGCGGAGGTGCCGCTGCCCGGGGCCGGGGAGGCCGCCGAACTGCTGGAGCAGGCGGGGCGCGGGGCGGACGCCGCCTTTAAAAAGCTGCTGCAGCGGGACCTGGAGCTCATCTCCGGCGGGGCCGCCCCCGAGAGCTGCGACCGGTACCTGCCGGCGCTGCTGGGGGAGGGGGGTTCCCCGCTCGACTACTTCAAAAAACCGGTGCTGCTCTTCTGCGAGCCGGCGGGGCTGCTGGCCCGGAGCCGGGAGTTTGCAAAAATGCTGGAGCAGGAGTACCGGAGCTACCGGCAGCAGGGGCTGACCCGCTGGAGCTGGCGGGACTACTACCGGCCCTTCCAGCTGGCGGCAGAGGGGGCGGC
>CALXAK010000035.1 GCA_944386255.1 uncultured Clostridia bacterium | reverse complement strand
CAGGAAAACAACCCGCCATGCCTCCCGCGGGAGGCAGACTGTGGTGGGAAGCGGAAGGGTGTTCCGAGGGCAGAAACGCCCTTCGAGCTCTCCCCGCAGGCGGCGGTTCAGCCGGAGTACCACCCGGCGCGCTCCCCGCCCGGTGTTTCCGGCGGGAGGGAAGGGGGCTTTGGGCCCCTGCAGCCAGGGCGCAGCCCGGGAATCGGACGGGCCGGAGGAGGCGAGAGGCCGGGGCCTCCGCAGATCAGAGGATGGAGATCAGCATACCGGAGAAGAGGCTCACCAGCATCAGCACCACCAGCAGCCCGCTTATAATCGCGGTAACAATCTTCAGCGACCTGCGGTTGGAAAATAACATTTAAAAAACATCGCCTTTCCTGGTTATATTATGCGGCTGCGCGGCCCAGATTGAGCCTTTTTGCCGCCAGAAAACAGTAGAGTGAGAACAGGCAGTTGCTGAGACATAGCCCCGCCTCCAGCGCCCTGCCGCTGAGCAGCAGGGAGATGCAGGCCGGGGCCGCCGCGGCCGCCGCCAGCAGTGCAAGGGGAGCTATGGGCAGAAGGTTCCGGGCGGAGCTGCCCCGGCGTCCGGTGGCCAGGTAGCCGCCGAACCGTGCCGCCAGCACCGCCGCGGCCAGCAGCACCGCCAGCTGTGCGGCGCTCACCTGGTCGTTGGGGTTGCCGCCGCTCTGCATGTAGAGGGCGACGCTCCGGCAGAGCAGGCCCAGGCAGTATAACACCGCGAGGTACCGCCCACCCCGGGGCTCCCTGTCGCCCGGGAGGCTCCAGAGGGCGGTGCGCAGCAGCCACACCCCGCCGGGCAGCCCCAGCAGGCAGGAGGCTATGCTCCAGCGGAAGGAGAGGTCGCTGACCCCCATCTCCATCAGCTCCGCCCGGCCGGTAAACAGCAGCCCCAGGGCCCCGCCCCGCAGCAGCTGCAGCAGCTGAAGGGCGCTGCAGCAGAGCAGCAGGAACCCGCCCGCCGCCAGAATCAGCCCGCCGGCCCCCCCGGCAGAGCCGCCGGCCGGGAGGTCCTCACGCAGCCGGCCCCTCACCGCCAGGTGCAGCGCAACCATTGCCGCCGCCAGCACCCAGGCGGCCGCGGCGGTGAAGACCGCCGGACCTTCGCCGTAGCCGGTGGAGTGGTCCATCCAGAACAGGGTGGCCGCGGTCCGGGCCACCAGCGTGAGCGCGCAGGCCAGCTGGGCAAGGGTAAAGTATCTTTTTATCATGCCGAGCCTCCCGCCGCAACGGCAGCCCCGGGGTAATCCCCGGAAGGCCGCCGGCATAGTTATTAACATGGGCGGCTCCGCTGCCGCCCTAAAGCAATATTTTACATTTGTAGCGGGAGATAGTCAAGTTGAAAAGAAGTTTAAAGACCCTTGCAATACCCGCGGCGGTGGCGCTGGCGGGGCTGCTGCTGACGCCAATGCTGGCCCTGCTGCCAAGGGCGCAGCAGCCGGAGCTCCCGCCCGACACCTCCCCCGAGCTCACCGACTCCTACACCGGCGAGGGGTTTCTGGTGCTGGACCTCTCGGACGGGAGGGTGATGGAGCTCACAGAGTACGAATATGTGCTGGGCTCGGTGCTCTCGGAGATGCCCGCCAGCTACGGCGAGGAGGCGCTGAAGGCCCAGGCGGTGGCCAGCCACACCTATGCGCTGCTGCTGCGTCAGAACGCCCGGCAGAACGGGGAGCCGGAGGGCGGGGCGGACTTTTCGGTGGACTCCTCCCTCTGCCAGGGCTACATGGACCCGGCCGACGCCGAGAGCTACCTTGGCACCGGCTGGGAGGACTACCTTAAAAAGGTGGAGGACGCGGTGTCGGAGGTGATTGACGAGGCCCTCTACTGCGACGGCCAGCTCGTCTCCGCCTGCTACCACGCCATCTCCCCCGGCCGCACCGAGGACAGCGGCAACGTCTTTGCGGTGTCGGTGCCCTACCTCTCCCCGGTGGACTCCTCCTGGGACCGCAGCGCCGCCGGCTACCTCTCCACCGCCAGCTTCGACCCCTACACCCTGGACTCGCTGCTGAAGCTCCAGCACCCGGACTACCAGTCCCAGGGGGAGCCGGATCAGTGGCTGGGGGAGATGGAGGCCACCGAGAGCGGCACGGTGCTCTGGGTGGAGTTCTGCGGGCAGCAGTTCAAGGGCACCGAGATCCGGGAGGCGCTGGGCCTTCGCTCCGCCGCCTTCGATCTGCAGTACAGCCAGGAGGAGGGCTTTGTCTTTACCGTCTACGGCTACGGCCACGGGGTGGGAATGAGCCAGGTGGGAGCAGGCTACCTCGCCGACGAGGGCTGGAGCTATCAGGAGATTCTGGCCCACTACTACACCGGCGCGGAGCTGAAGGAGATAGAGGAGGCCTGAGCGGGCCGCCCCGGAACCCCGGCGGGAGGTTCTCCCGCCGGGGTTCCGCTCTGCTCTGGCCGCCGGGCTCGCCCCTGGCCGCCGCCGCGTCCGGCTCGCCCGGCCGCTGCCAGCTGTCCGGCGAGCTGTTTGCCCATTGCCGCCGCAGCCGTGTAATTTTGGTAAAACGGTGCGCAGCTTCTCCGAAGTTTTCTCCGAGCTGTAGGGGATGGGGAAGAGATAACCGGCAAAATCCGGCGGCAGAGCAGCCCGGAAGCTCTTTTAGACCGCCAGGCGCCTTCGCCGTCAGCGGGCTGCAACACCCGTTAAGCGCATAGGGGGAGGGCGGGGGATGGCTCTTCCCCTGCCGCCCGCAAAGTCCGGATTATCGCCGCGCACTCTCTACCCGGCAACGCCGCTCAAACGTCAACTCCACCGACAAAATGCGACATATACTGCACCATAGTCAGTACATAATACCCATTAATGGTATTGTTATCAACATTCACTCCGTTGAAAAGTCGAAAAATGGGACCAGCTTTTCCCGGCTGGACCGGGAGAGATGGGCAACCAAATGCTGTACGTTTAATAGTCCATAATTTGACGGCTGGGTGCAGCGGGCGGCATTCACAGTCGTTTCTGCTCCCAATCTGCTCCCCTTCCAGACGTTTTCCGCCGGGGTGAAGCTGTTATAACCTCTCGCTCCGCCGGTCAGCCGCGCCGAAGAAGCTGGAGACCGAGATATTGTTTTTTTGGCTGATCTGGTCGCAATACTGCTCTCCGGAAGGTCAGGTAGTATTACATAAAAACAGCATTGATATGTTTTGAAAATGTAATAATTGACGCAAATCCTCCACCATTGCTGCCGTAATTCACTTCATCGGCCCAACTGCGCCCATCCGGCCGGTGCCGCCGCTCAAAACTGTCCTCCTTTCGCAAAACCCCCGCCGGTAGCCCTGCCGCTCCCTGCCGCCAGGGAGGGGGCGGGCGGCAGACCCGCATGAAGTTACCCGGACGGCCCAGCCTCTGTGGGCGCCGACATCCCAGAGGGCACCGCCCGCCCTGCCGAACCCGCCGGGCTCGCCCCTGGCCGCATCCGCGTCCGGCTCGCCCGGCCCGTTTCTATTCAGTCCCCGGCGGGCTTGTCGTTTCCCATCCAACCCCCACTCTTTTTGCAGCCCCCGGCGGGGACGGCGGCGCCCCGCTACCCGCGGCGCTCCGCTTTCGCGTCCCGCCGTGGACATGACCGCGCTGGTTTTTCACCTCTGTTTTCCGTGGGGTTTATAATCCATGCTTGCCGGGGCGCGGCCGTGGCCTTTGGCTCCGGGCCGGGCGTGGGAATTACAAGTACATACGATATAATAACGCTGGGTCCGCACCTGCCTCCCCGCCGCTCGCCGCTGTCCCCCCGGCGGTGGTGGGAGGGGAGCGCTAAGGGCAGGGCAGCCGCCGGGGTATGGAAAGAGCCGCCGGGCAATGCCCTGGCGGCTCTATGCTGTGGGGCCGGCGGTCTGGCCCCGGTATTCCTCGCTCCGCCTCCCGGCTCAGGTGAACAGGGGGCTCAGCGACTTGTCGGAGTAGATGCGGGCTATGGCCTCCGCGAAGGTGGGGGCCACCGGCAGCACCGTCACCTTGGGCAGCTTCTTCTCGGGGGGCAGCTCGATGGTGTCGGTGAACACCAGCTCGTCCAGAACGTCGGTGCGTATGTACTCTATGGCGGAGCCGGAGAGCACCGCGTGGGTGGCGGCCGCCCTTATGGAGCGGGCTCCCGCCTGGCGGATGGCCTCGGCGGCGTGGAATAGGGTGCCGCCGGTGTCCACCATGTCGTCAAATATGATGATGTCCCGGTCCCGCACGTCGCCGATGATGTTCATCACCTGGCTCTCGTTGGCCTTGGGGCGGCGCTTGTCCACAATGGCTATGGGCACGTTGAAGCGGGTCGCAAAGGTGCGGGCCCGGTTGATGGAGCCCACGTCCGGGCTCATGACCACCAGGTTGCTGCGGCCGCCGTCCGGCTCCAGCTCCATCTTTTTGAGGAAGTAGTTGGCCAGCACCGGCGCTCCGGTCAGGTGGTCCACCGGCATGTTGAAGAAGCCCTGGATCTGGGGGGCGTGCAGGTCCATGGTGAGGATGCGGTCCGCCCCGGCGGTGGTGATGAGGTCCGCCACCAGCTTGGCGGAGAT
>CALXAK010000034.1 GCA_944386255.1 uncultured Clostridia bacterium | reverse complement strand
TTGCCCGGGTCAAAGCTGTCGGCGGCCTTTATGAGCCCTATGGTGCCGATGGATATCATGTCGTCCGGGTCCCCGTCGGCGGAGTAGTACTTCTTGGCGATGTGGGCCACCAGGCGCAGGTTGTGGCTTATGAGCCGGTCCCTCGCGGCCGGGTCCCCCTTTGCCATGGCGGCAAAGCACTCCGCCTCCTCGGCGGGGGTGAGGGGCTTCGGGAACCTGCTGCCGGAGAGGTGCAGGGCGAAGAGCATGCCCATGTACTGCAGCAGGGCCAGTAGGTTTTCCAGCATAAAAACCCTCCTTTCCTCCCTAAATACTATTTTTCGGGGGCATAAATAATGTCCCCGGGGCCTTCGGCAAAGGGCTGTTTTGCCTGGCAAGTACGTTGCCGCAAAGGCGGTGTGCGGGTATAATTGTGTCCGAGGGGGTGCTGTCCCCTTTCAGAACAGCGCATGAGGGAAAGGATGTGCCAAGTTTGATATACTATTTTTCCGCCACCGGCAACTCCCGCTGGGCCGCGGAGCTGCTGGCCTCGCTCACCGGGGACAGCGCCTGCGACATCACCATGTCCGCCCCGGAGGCGCCGGAGGGTGGGCAGCAGCGCACAGGGCTTGTGTTCCCGGTCTACGCCTGGGGTCCGCCGGAGCCGGTGCTTAGGTTTGCGGCAAAGCTAAAGGGGAAGGGCGGCTTCACCTTTGGGGTCTGCACCTGCGGCTCTGAGGCGGGCTACACCATGGAGAAGCTCGCCCGGGTGCTGCCGCTGGACAGCAGCTACAGCCTTGTCATGCCCAACAACTACCTCATTGGCTCCGAGCTGCAGGACCGGGACGCCGCCCTCGATAAGCTGCGCGAGGCGAGGGCCCAGCTGGAGCGGATAGCCGGGGAGCTGCTGGAGAAAAAGCGGGTCCGCCGGGTGCAGGTGGGCAGCCTCCCGCGGCTCAAGAGCGGGATTATCTGCTTCTTTTTCAACCGGTTCGGCCGCAGCGCAAAGCCCTTCCACACCCTCGAGAGCTGCAACGGCTGCGGTCTCTGCGCCAGGGACTGCCCCGCCGGGGCCATAACCATCAGGGAGGGAAGGCCGGTCTGGAAGGAGAGCTGCTACCAGTGCCTTCGCTGCATAAACCTCTGCCCCCAGTTGGCAATACAGTACGGCCGCAGCACCGCCGGCCGCCGCCGCTACAGCCTCAAGAATTGCCTCGGGGAGGGGGACATGCTCCGGGATTCCGGCCCCGGCTCCGGCATTTAGCATTTTCCCCAAATACCGGGCCGCAAAATGGGCCTACTGCCCATGTACAGCCCGGGGGATTTGTGGTATCATAAAACCACCTACAGCGAAAGGGGAGAGCAGCATGAAGCTGGACAACATAATCGCAAAAAGGCCCAACAAGACCATCTACCGGGACGGCGACCGGGTTATAAAGATGTTCGGCCAGGGCTTTTCCAAGGCGGATATACTGAACGAGGCCCTCAACCACTCCCGGGTGGAGGAGACCGGCCTGCCCATACCCCACATCCACGAGGTCACCGTCATCGACGGCTGCTGGGCCATCGTCATCGACTACATCCCCGGCAGGACCCTGCAGCAGATAATGGACGAGGACCCGGACGGGTTCGACGGCCACCTCGAGAGGTTTGTGGACCTGCAGCTGGAGGTGCTCTCAAAGCGCGCCCCGCTGCTCAACCGCCTGGACGAGAAGATGGACCGCAAGATAAAGGAAGCGGACCTGGACCCCACCACCCGCTACGACCTGCACACCCGCCTCGCCGCCATGGAGATGCACGGCAAGGTCTGCCACGGTGACTTCAACCCCTCCAACATAATCATCACCCCCGAGGGCAAGCCCTACATCCTGGACTGGTCCCACGCCACACAGGGCAACGCCTCCGCCGACGCCGCCAGGACCTACCTGCTGTTCTGCCTCGCCGGGGACCGGGAGAAGGCGGACAAATACCTGCACACCTACTGCCGCCGGGCGGATTCCCCCATGCAGTACATCCAGCAGTGGCTGCCCATAGTGGCCGCCTCCCAGTCGGTAAAGGCAAAGTCGGAGGAGCGGGAGCTGCTGCTGAGCTGGGTGAACGTGGTGGACTACGAGTAAACCGGATAGAGTTACCCGCCAGAACCAAAGGCCGGACAGCTGCTGTCCGGCCTTTGGTACATAAAAAGGGGTAGAATAGATACAGAACCCACGGAAGGAGACCCCCAAATGCCATATCCCTTTTCGGCGCTGCTGGCAAGGATGAACTATATTGACCGCTGGGGCCTCATGCGCAACAGCCGCCGGGAGACACTCTCGGAGCACACCCTGGCCACCGCCCTCGCCGCCCACCTGCTGGGCGTGGTGGCGGCGGAGCGGTTCCGGGAGCCGGTGCGGCCGGAGAAGCTGGCGGTGGCGGCGCTCTACCACGACATGAGCGAGATCATCACCGGCGACATGCCCACCCCGGTGAAGTACGGCAGCCCCTCCCTTCGGGACGAGTACAAAAAGGTGGAGCAGGGGGCGAGGGAGCAGCTGCTCTCGCTGCTGCCGGGGCCCATCTCCGGGCCGGTCTCGGCCGGCGCCTCGGAGCAGGAGCTCAGCCCCCGGGAGAGGCGCATACTCAAGGCGGCGGACAAGCTCTCCGCCCTGCAGAAGTGCCTTGAGGAGGAGGGCAGCGGCAACACCGAGTTCGGCTCGGCGGCCGCCACCACCCTGGACTTCCTGCTTCGGGAACCGCTGCCGGAGGTGCTCTACTACCTCGAAAACTTCCTGCCCGGCTTTCTCATGACCCTGGACCAGCTGATGCAGCCGTGCCCCAGCCCTCTCTGCCAGGCGGGGCCCGGCGAGGAGCGGGAGCTGCTGCGGCTCTACGGCCCCGCCGCCCCCGGGTCGCTTCGGGAGGACCTGGCAGCCGGGCGGGTCTACCGGCTCCCGGACGGGGGCGCGGTCTGCGTCGCGGCCTTCGCCCCGCCCCGGCCGGGCGAGCCGCTGCGGGCGCTGGGCCGCCGGGCGGTGATACGGGACCTGCTGCCGGGTGAGGGCGGCGCCGGGGCGCTGCTGCGGGCGGCGCTGCAGCTGGCGGGGTCGGGCGGCGCGGCGGAGATAGAGCTGTTCCTGCCGGGGGATTGCCCCGAGGCGCTGGAGCTGGGCTTTGAGCCAATTGGCCCCGGGCGCTACCGGCTTTGAGCCGGCGGACACAAAAATCAAACCCCCTCTGCGGGAGCTTCCCATTTCGGGAGTCTGCGCAGGGGGAGTTTTGTTTTTCAGCCGCAGGCAAGCTCCAGCGCCCGGGAGATGAACTCCTCCAGCCCCTCCGGCCCGCTTATGCCGCCTGCCATGGCCCGGAGCTTCGCCGCGCCGGGGACGCCCTTTATATACCAGGCCGCGTGCTTCCTCGCCTCGCAGAAGGCGATGTAGTCCCCCTTCTGCTCCCGCAGCCACTCCACCTGCCGGCGCAGCAGCTGCATCCGCTGCTCCATGGTGGGCTCGGGGGGAGGGGGGTCCCCGGCGAGGGCGGCGGCTATGCGACGGAAGATGAAGGGGTCCCCAAGGGTGCCCCTGCCCACCATAACCCCGTCGCAGCCGGTCTCCCGCAGCATCCTGAGGGCGTCCTCCGGGCACTTTATGTCCCCGTTGCCGACCACCGGCAGGCTCACCGCCGCCTTCACCGCCGCAATCGCCCCGAGGTCCACCGGCGGAGTGTACATCTGCTCCCGGGTCCTGCCGTGGACGGTTATGAGGCAGACCCCCGCCTCCTGCAGCGCCGGGGCCAGCTCCGGGGCGGTGAGGGAGCTCCAGCCGGCGCGTATCTTGGCGCTCACCGGCAGCGGGCAGGCGCTTACCACCGCCCTTGCAATTCGGTAGGCGAGCTCCGGCTCCCGCATCAGGGCGCTGCCGGCCCCGCCGGAGGTTATCTTGGGGGCGGGGCAGCCCATGTTTATGTCTATAAAGTCCGGCGCCAGCTCCTCTGCTATGCGGCCGGCGCCCTCCGCCATCAGCTCCGGCTCCCGGCCGAAGAGCTGTATGCCGAAGGGCCGCTCCGAGGGCAGGAACTCCATCAGCTTTTTTGTCTTTTTGTCCCCCAGGGAGAGGGCCTTTGCGCTTATCATCTCGCTCACGCACCCGGCGGCGCCCATCTGCATGCAGAGCCGCCGGAAGGGGGAGTCTGCCGCCCCGGCCATGGGGGCCAGCAGCGCCCCGCGGGCGAGGTCAACTGGAAGGCTTTTCAATCTGCTCGTTACCATCCCGGGTTTATTTTAGGCAAGTATACCACAAGCGGGAGCTTATGTGGTATAATTTCATATTGGAGGGATAGCCAATGAAACTTCTCTGCATCGACGGCAACAGCGTGCTCAACCGGGCGTTCTACGGCATCAAG
>CALXAK010000033.1 GCA_944386255.1 uncultured Clostridia bacterium | reverse complement strand
GTTGGTGAGGTTGCAGCGGCCCTTGCCGGAGATGAGCAGCTTTGAGAGGGGGCGCTTTGAGTGGTCCAGCACCGCGGTGCGAAGCCCCCTTTTTGCAGCGAAAAGGGCGGCGGTGAGGCCGGCGGGTCCGGCGCCCACCACCGCAAGGTCTAGTTCAGCTGTCGGTCCTGTTTTTTTCATAGACGTTGTATTCGTCCCAGATCTTCTCCAGCCTGCCGAGTGACCAGCAGAGCTCCTGCTCCCGCCGCATGCCCACCGCCACCAGCAGGGCGTTTATGACGCTCAAGGGGGCAACCAGCGAGTCCAGGTAGGAGATTATCTCGCACCTTGCAAGCAGATTACAGTCGGCGATGGAGGCGAGGGGGGAGCGCTCCGAGTCGGTTATTGCGATGACCGACGCGCCCCGGCTCTTGGCGTAGCGCATGGAGGTGACGGTGCGCTGGGAGTAGCGCGGGAAGCTTATGCCCACCAGCACGTCGCCGCTGTTTATTCGCAGTATCTGCTCGTAAACCTCCCCCTGGGAGAGGCCGTTTATGACCTGGACGTTTTTGAAGATCATGCTGAGGTAACCGCCCATAAAGCCGGAGAGGGCAGAGGAGGACCTCACACCCATGACATATATGGTGCCGGCGTTGACAATGCGCTCCACCGCGTCCTCAAAGTTCTCCTGCGAGATGCCGGAGATGGTCTTGCGCACACAGTCCGCGTCCATGGCCAGCACGTCATCGATTATATGCTCCGGGTCGATGCGCCGGCGGGCCACCTCCACCCGCTGCACCGAGGTGAGGCGGGATTTTACGAGCTCCGAGAGGTCTGCCAGAAACTCCGGGTAGCCGTCGTAGCCCAGCATGGTGGCAAAGCGCACCACCGTGGACTCGGACACATCCGCCACCGCGCCGAGCTTTGCCGCGGTCATGAAGGCGGCCTCGTTGTAGTGCTCGAGAATGTATGAGGCAATGCGGCGCTGACCCTTGGAGAAGCTGCCCATGCGTTCGGCAATGGTAGCGAGGATATCCTGCGGCATTTGAGCACCCCACTTCCTGCGCTTTGATGAAATATATTTCTATAATACTATCATTTTAGCACCATAACAAGAGGTTTTGAACCTGTTGTTGCATGATTTTGAAATAAACTTTCATTTTCCCAGCATCGGCTGCAGCTGCCGTCCCTCCAGCGCCGCCTCTATGGCCTGGGGCAAGCGGGAGAGGTCGCTGGCGATGGAGGTGGGTTTTGCCGCCGGGTCGTCCTGGAAGAGGGGCAGGAAGTAGATGTTCTTCCTGGCCATGAGCCGGCCGATGTTGGCGGCGGCGGCCCCGAGGCCGTCGTTGGTGAAGGGGGCCAGCAGCACCGGGCCCCCCACCCTGAGGTGGCTCTTTACCGCCATGGTGGCGGGGGTGTCGGTTATGCCGAGGGCCAGCTTTGCAATGGTGTTGCCGGTGCAGGGCAGCACCAGCAGAAGGTCGCAGAGGTGTTTGGGGCCTATGGGCTCCGCCCCGGCGATGGTGGTCACCGGGCAGCAGCCGCTTATCTCCCTCGCCCGCTGCATCTGCTCGCTGGCGGCGCCGAAGCGGGTGTCCAGGCTGGAGGCGGCGTAGGACATCACCGGCAGCAGCTCCGCCCCCAGCTCCCGAAGCTGACCCATGGCTCCAAACGCTTTTTCAAAGCTGCAGAAGGAGCCGCACATAACAAAGCCGATGCGTTTGCCCAAAAGATCCATCTAAAGCATCTCCCTTTCCCTGAGATGAGCGATTATCTCGCCCGAAATATACCTGGCCGCCGAGCGGGGGGCCACCTTTCCGGGGAGGCCGGGTGCGTCTATCACCCTCACCCCCAGCAGCTCCGCGGCGGCTCGGTCCACCCCGCCGGGGGCGGAGGCAAGCTCCACCACCGGGCAGTCCCCCGGCAGCTGGCGCAGGTAGTCCCCGCCCAGCAGCTCGGACGGCACGGTGTTGAAAACACACCCCAGCTCCGCCGCTGGGGGGAGCTCCGGCAGGAGCGACACCCCGCAGCCCGACGCCCCGGCCTCCGCCAGGGCCTCGGGGCGCCGCGCCGCCACATAAACCCTGGCGCCGAGGCCCAGCAGCATGGGGCAGAGCCGCCTTGCAATCCGGCCCCAGCCGGTCACCAGCACATTCATGCCGAGGATGGTGTCGGGGGTGTTCTGAATGGCGATGGCCAGAGCACCCTCGGCGGTGGGCAGGGCGTTCAAAAGCTGCAGCCCCTCGCTCCGGTAGTAGTCTAAGAACTCAAAGCCCCTCTCCTTTAGCAGCCGGGCCGGGCGATCCGGTATCCTCCCGCCCATGACCAGAGCGTCCCCCGGAAGCATATCCAGCAGCCAAGTGAGGGGCGCCGGCCCCGCGAGGGTCGGGATCACCCCGTCCGCCGGCACCGGGAGTGGCAGGACCAGCAGCTGCGCCCCATCGAGAGCGCTCTCAAGCCCCTGCTCCTCCTGGCGCACACCGAGCCCTGCGCAGCGCAGCGCCCCCGCGAGATAGCCCTGCCTCGGGTCGGAACCTATTACCGCGGTGATGGGTCCTCTCATACCAAAACCCCCTTTATACTGCATGCTATGCTGGAGAGCCCGCGCCGCCAAAACCCCGGGATAATTGGGCTTTTGAGGCGGGAAACTGTTTATTTTATTGCGAGGATGAAATATAATAAACTGATAAACAACGCAGAACGAGGTTGCAGCATGACCCAACTCAAGGTAGGAGAGATTCTCGCCGGCAGGCGCCGGCTGCATTTTGTTGGCATTGGGGGCTCCGGGATGTTCCCCATTGTCCAGATACTGAAAAGCCGGGGATTTGAGATAACCGGCAGCGACGTGAACGAGGGCAGCATCATCGACGCGGAGCGGGCGATGGGCATTGAGGTGAGCATCGGCCACCGGGCCGAAAACGTGGACGGGGCCGAGGCGCTGGTGGTGACCGCGGCGCTGCTGCCCGGCAACCCGGAGGTGGAGCGGGCGCAGCAGCTGGGCCTGCCCATAATCCCCCGGGCGGAGATGCTGGGCTACCTCACCGAGCTCTCGGACTGCCCGGTCTGCATAAGCGGCACCCACGGTAAGACCACCGCCACCTCCATCCTCACCAGCATACTGCTGCTGGCCGGGCGGGACCCCTCGGCGGTGATAGGGGGCAAGCTACCGCTGATAGGCGGCTACGGCCGGGCCGGGAGCGGCCGGGAGCTGGTGGTGGAGGCCTTCGCATTTGTGGACTCCTTCCTGCACCCCTCCCCCGCCATATCGGTGATACTCAACATAGACAACGACCACCTGGACTACTTCGGCAGCATTGATGGGGCCATAAACTCCTTTAAGAAGTTTGCCGCCATCACGAGCCAGCTGGTGCTGGCCAACGGCGACGACCCCAACACCCTGCGGGCGGTGGAGGACTGCCCCACCGGGGTGAAAACCTTTGGCGAGGGGGAGGGCTGCGACTACCGCATAACCGGGGTGCGGCGGCGGGAGCGGGCCTTCTACTCCTTTGAGCTCACCGGACCTGAAGGCCGGGTGGGAGAATTCACCCTCGGCGCCCCCGGGCGGCACAACGTCTACAACGCGGCGGCTGCTGCTGCGGCGGCGCTGGAGCTTGGCTGCAGCGAAGAGGAGATACAGAAAGGGATTGCCTCCTTCCACGGGGCGGCGCGGCGGTTCGAGATACTGGGCCAGAGGGCCGGGGTCACCATTGCGGACGACTACGCCCACCACCCGGCGGAGCTGCGGGCCACCCTGGCCGCGGCCAAGGACATGGGCTACCGGCGGGTGATAGCGGTGTTCCAGCCCTTCACCTACTCCCGCACCAAGCAGCACCTCGACTACTTTGCAGAGGTGCTCTCGGCGGCGGACCTGGTGGTGCTCACCGAGATAATGGGCTCGAGGGAGGTAAACACCATCGGCATACACGTGAGCGACCTTGCGGTGAAGATACCCGGCTCCCGGTGGTTCTCCACCTTCCAGCAGGTGCGGGACTACTGCCTTGAGGTGGCCCGGCCGGGGGACCTGATAATCACCCTTGGCTGCGGGGACATATACAAGGCGGCGAGGCTGATGCTGGAGACGCCGGAGTGCCCGGCGGCGAGGTGAGGGACAAAAAGCCGCGCAAAAATCCCGCTCCACCAAAAAGGTGGGGCGGGATGCTTTTTTGCCCGGAGGCGGGTCAGTCCTTCTTCTCTTTTGCGCCCTTTGCGCCCAGGCGGAAGATGAGCAGCATGAGGGCCGCGAAGTAGGCCACCACAATGCCCATGGTGAGCAGGGTCATGGCGGTGGACTGGGGGGCGAGGCCCACCAGCAGCAGCATGGGGGCTCCCAGGATTATGCCGAAGGAGCTGCCGGTGATGAGGTTGTTGGCGGCGGGGGTGTCGAACTGGGGGTCTATCTCCCGCAGCAGCAGCACCCCGGAGCTTATGGTGCCGGTGAGCATGCCGTACATGGAAACATAGCCCTGCTCGAAGTATCCGGGGTAGACCTTTTTGCAGACCAGTTTGAGGTGGTAGTGGGTGACCACCGCGCCCACCACGCACATGAGTATGAATGGCAGCCAGAGGCCCTCGAGGTCGGAGATGTTGATGGAGGCGATGCCCGCCACTATCATCATGTCGAAGGCGAGGCCGGAGATGCGGCTGAGCAGGTAGTTGTTCTGGTACTGGCGGGTCATTATTTTATGGTTCTTCAAAAACTTTATGCCCAGGCGCACCAGCATGGCCACCGCCGAGCCGAGGATGAAGTTAAAGCCCCAGATGAGGGGGTTTAGTGTGGCTGCAAGGCCCGGAACCGCCGCCGACAGAGCCCCCGTTATACCGGCGGTGACGAGATAGGCTATGAGGTAGACTATGAGCACCATCGCCACCTGCATGGAGAGCCGGTCCACCGACTCGCTTATGGGGACCTCGTTCCTGTCCTGGAAGGTGTCCACCGTCACCGAGCCGGACACCACCTGGCCGTCGCCGGTGAGCTGGAATTTGTTTTTGCGCACCAGGATGTTTATGTATATCACCCCAACCACGCAGGCGCAGAGGAAGCCCGCCGCCGCGATGGAGAGGCCAAAGCTGCGGCCGCCCTCAAAGCCCAGCGCCTCAAAGGAGGTGCCAACGTTGTTGGCCTGGCCGGGGCCCTGGCCGTAGCCCATGGGCAGCAGCAGACCGGAGGCCTTGAAGAAGCCGGGCATCACCGTGTAGGCGAGGCCCATGGATATGAGCAGCCCGAAGAAGGCCTGCACAAGGTAGGTGCTGACGATGATGGCGCCGCTCTTGAGGCCCACCATGCCGCCGCTCTCCTTCTGCTGCTTCTCCGCCGGCACCCGAAGGCCCATGGCGATGAAGCCGAGGGCTATGCCGTGGTAGGTTACCGTCTCAAGGAACGCATCGTTCATCTGCAGCACCCCGAAGGAGCGCAGCAGCAGCAGCAAAAAGCCAGCCAACACCGCGGTGGGCATCATGGTGCCCCTTATAAAGGAGACCTTCCTGCGCAGGGTGTTGGAGAGAATGATTGCGCCGGCGATTATGCCGAACTGGATTATCCCGCTCCAGAGGGCGGTGTTGGAAGCTGAGTAGTCCATCTTTCCCCTTTCTCCGGTGGCGCACCGGACATGCTGCTAATTCCGCTCCGCGGCCTCACCTTTTCCCTCGGGGGAGCAGAGCTCATATGCGTAAAGATATTTGAGGGCGCAGAACCGGTCGCGCCCGCGGATCTCCATGTGATGGCCCTCGTGTGAAAACACAATATTGTTCCTGCCGTAGATGGAGAATCCCTCCATGGCGGAGAAGTAAAAGACGCTGCCCGCCGCCTCCAGCCGGTCCCGGTAGAAGAGCAGCTCTCCCGGGACCCTGGAGAGCTCGGCGTGGTGGTCGGAGAAGGAGGTGAGGGTGACCCCGTCCTCCCGGAACACCGGGCCATCCCCCGCCCGCTCCAGCAGCTCCGGCAGCTGCTCCCGCTGCCAGGAGTCCCACCGGGTGAGGGTGTCAAACTCCCCGCCCTCGAGAAAGCCGGTCTCGGTGTAGCGGGCGCTGTAGCCGCAGCGGCAGCTCACCCTGTCCCCGGAGCCGGTGAGGGTGTCCACCCCGCGGCACCGGGGGCAGAGGAAGAAGGCGGTCTCCATAAGCTCCGCCCGGCGCCGGCCCCTGTAGGGAACCTGCCAGCTGCGCTGGCGCTGGTAGGCATCCTCGTATATGTCCCGCTCTATGAGCGCCTCTATCTCGGCGGTGCTCATGCTCCGCAGCTGCTCCGGCGGGTAGACCCCGGATATGCTCACCTCCATACGCCCCCGGCGTATGCCCCTGCCCCAGCGGGGGGTGGTGAAGTAGCCGCCCATTATGCGCAGGGTCACGAGCTTTACCCCGGCGCTCTTTACGAGCTTTGCGGTGGCGGGGTGTATGGGCCCGGTGACGCCGTTGAAGGAGCGGTTGCCCTCGGCGAACATGCCCACGCTGTGGCCCTGCCGCAGGTGGCGCATTATTGCGAGGGCCGCCCCGCCCCCAACGCTCCCCTTGGTGCGGGGTATTGGGGCCACCAGGTACTGGATTATGCGGGAGATGAGTCCCCAGCGGAATATGTGCTCGCTGGCCACAAAGTACATCTGCCGGCGCAGGGCTATGCCGGCTATAAAGGGGTCCCAGTCGGTGTTGTGGTTGGCCAGCATGAGGTAGGGGCCCTCTATGGCGCTGCCGTCCTCGCAATGCAGGTTGAACCTGCGCTTAACGAAGGGTGAGAGCAGCAGAAAGAGGGCCGAGTATATCCGCCTGTGGCGGTTATAGGTAGTGCGGCTGCGCTGTTCCTTCATGCTCACCCCCCCTTGCAGCAGCAAATGAACGAATTAAATATTATTAAAAAACCCTTTCTCAATCAAGGTTGAGAAAGGGTTTTTGCGAACAGAATTAATTTTAATGTGCATTTACCCCTGAAAAAACTGAAAGTTTACAAAATATACACAGTTTTGACCGCCGAAGTACGCGCCGGGGCAATAGAATTGGGGCGCTGGGTCAGCTCTCGGTGTAAACGGCGCCCTTTTTTGCCCTTATCACCGGGATGTTGCCGGGTTTTATGGATATCTCCACCCGGGTGTGGGCGCCGCCGTCCTCCCCGTCCACCGTCCAGGGGATGGGCTGGTCGCTCTCAATGACCGCGCTTGCGGTGTTGACCATGGTGACAAACTCCCCCTCCCCTTTTACGCTGCTCACCGACAGAAGGACGTTAATCGCCATCTGCACGTCCTCCAGCGTCCGGGGCTGGCGCACGAGGGTTATCTCCAGCTTGCCGTCGTCCAGCGAGGCAACCGTTTCAAACGCCCGGCGGAAGCCGCCTATGGAGACGGTGTTGGTGACCATGCCCAGCAGGAACTCCCCCTCGGTCTCAAGCTCGGGACAGCTAAGGCGCAGGGCGCTTTTGCGGCAGGAGCCGATGTTCTTTACCGCCTGGATGCCGTAGGCCAGGTTGCCGATGGCGTTTTTAAGGTCCTGAGGGGTCTGGTAGGTGATGTCGGTGAAGAGGCCGAAGGCGGCGCAGTAGGCGAAGGGGCGGCCGTTGAAGTAGCCGGTGTCGCTCTGGAACACCTCCCCCTCCACCAGCGCCTTTGCGGCGGCGATGGGGGTGCGGGGCAGGCCCAGGGTGCTGGCGTAGTCGTTGGTGGAGCCGCAGGGGACGACCCCCAGCACCGGGTGACGCTCCAGCTGGCAGATGCCGGTGACCACCTCGTTTATGGTGCCGTCGCCGCCGCAGGCCACCACCAGGTCAAAGTCACCGCCCACCTGCCGGACCATGTTCTCGGCGTCCCGGGAGAAGCGGGTGGTGTGCACCGTGACAAGGTACCCGGCCTTTGTGAACACCTCCACTATGCCCATTAGTTTGGTTTTGAGCGCTCCGCTGCCGGAGCGGGGGTTCGCCACAAGCAGAAGCCTTTTCATTTCGCTTGCTCCTTCCTGAAAGGGGGTTGCGGCCGTTAAATTTATATAATAATGGCACATCTGCCGGCAAAAGGCAAACTTGATTAGCCCGGGCCGATGGTATAAACTCAAATTGCAGAAAATCTTAACCCACTCAGGAGACATCATGAAAAAAATTCTTGCAGTACTTCTCTCAACCCTGCTGCTACTGCTGCCCATGGCCGGCTGCGGGAGCTCACCCAGTATGACCCCCGACACACCGGTGATGGAGGTGGCCGGGGAGACCATAACCTACGCCGAATACGCCTATACCCTGCTCTCCTACAAGAGCTACTACAGCGACCAGGGGGAGGACTTCTGGCAGAGCGAGGACGGCAAGACCCTCGCCACCTACATCCTCGCCTACACCGAGGGCTACCTCTCGGAACTCTGCGGCATGAAGATCTGGGCAAAGCAGCTGGGGGTGGAGCTCACCGACGAGGACCTGCAGCTGCTGGAGGACAACTACCAGTACACCCTCGACTACTACGGCACCGAGCAGGCGATGAGCGAGGCGCTGGCGGAGAACGCCTGCACCCCCGAGCTCTTCAGGTCCATGATGCAGGACAACCTGCTGCTGGAGAAGCTGGTGGACTATGTGGCGGAGAACCTCATGGACGTCACCGACCAGCAGGTGCAGGAGTACGCCGACCAGCTTGGCTACGTGACGGTGCAGCACATACTCATCCGCAACGACGAGGGGGACGATTCCGAGGATAACCTGGCCCTCGCGAGCTCCCTCAGGGAGCGGGCTGCGAACGGGGAGGACTTTCTGGAGCTGGTGACCGAGTACTCGGAGGACAGCGCCGAATACTTTGAGAGCGGCTACACCTTCGGCACCGACAACAGCATGATGCCCGCCTTCTCCGAGGCGGCGTTGGCGCTGGAGGTGGGCGAGGTGAGCGAGGTGGTGCCCATCGACGACTGGTACTCCGGCTACCACATTATAAAGCGGGTGGAGCTGGACAGCAGCAGCATCCGCTCGGAGCTTGAGAACCAGCGGTTCTACGAGCTGTTTGACGCCGCCGTGGGGGAGCAGCTCACCCCCACCTACCTCAACAACTTTGACGCCCTCGACTTCACCGAGGTGGTGTTCATACCCTCCGAGACCTCCGCGCAGAGCGGTGAGGCGGATGCCGGAAACGATGAGCAAACCGGCGACGGCGCGCTCGATGACTCCGGCGGCACCGGGGACATCGCCGAGGGCGACGGGGAGGACGGCTCCGGCGGCACCGCCGAGGGCTGACGGATCTAGAAAGGAGGAACCTGGTAATGAGCGGCAGATACCCATTCCCCAAGTTTGACCTTCACCTGCACCTGGACGGGGCCATAGACCCCGCCACCCTTATGGAGCTCTGCGAGGAGCGGGGCGTTGAGCACGGCGCGGAGGACTTTGAGCAGTTCCGGCAGCTGGTGCAGGTGCCCCCCGACTGCCACAGCGTGAACGACTTCCTCAGGAGGTTCGAGCTGCCCACAAAGGTGCTGCAGGACGCCCCCGCCCTGCGGCGCATAGCGAAGGAGCTGGTGCTGCGCAGCGCTGGCCAGGGCCTCCGCTACATTGAGATGCGCTTTGCCCCCCAGCTGCACACCGAGAAGGGCCTCACCCAGCAGCAGGCCGCTGAGGCGGTGCTGGAGGGGATTGCAGAGGGCAGGGCGGCGGCCCCCGGCATTTCGGTGGGCCTCATCCTCTGCTGCATGTGCATAGGCCCCGCTTCTCTCAACCGGGAGGCAAACCTTGAGACGGTGCGTGTGGCGGACCGGCTGCTGGGAAAGGGGGTCTGCGCCATCGACCTTGCCGGGGCGGAGAACGTGGCCCCCTTCGAGGACTTTGCCTACATCTTCTCCCTTGCGGACAGCCTGCGCCTGCCCAGGACCTGCCACGCCGGGGACAGCCAGGACGCCGGCTGCGTGGCCACCGCCATCTTCCGGTACAACTCCCTCAGGATTGGCCACGGCCACCACATCGCCGACGACCCGGAGCTCTGCCGGCAGGCGGCGGACCTTGGGGTCTGCCTCGAAATCTGCCTCACCAGCAACATTCAGTGCGAGACCCAGCCCTCCTTCCGGGAGCACCCGGCCAAGAGGCTGCTGGACATGGGCCTCGGGGTGACCCTCAACACCGACAACCCGGTGATATCGGCCACCAGCATAGAGCAGGAGTACGACGTTGCGCGGCAGCAGTGCGGCTTTACCATGGCGGACCTTGTGAAATGCAATATAAACTCGCTAAGGGCGAGCTTTATGCCCGCCGCGGAGAAGCGGGAGCTGCTGCTGGAGCTGCACTCCTGGCTGGACCGGTATCTCGCCGCCGGGGAGTGAAGATAAGCTTTATGGGACAGCGCCGCCACACCCGGTGTGGCAGCGCCGCGGTGTCAGAGGCTGTCGGTGCGGGGGCAGGGTCTCCCGCCCAGCCCCATATACCGGCGGCCGTCCCATGGACACAGCCGCCCATGCAATTTTTGCACAGCCGCCAACGCCCATTTTGAGTGAGCTGCCATACCTCCCCGCGCAAGCGAAACCTCCCGGAGAGGGCCGCCGGAGATGAGCAGACGCTCCTCCAAATGGGCAAACCAAAGCGAGCGCCCGGGGCAAAAGACTTCGGGCGCTCGCCTGTGCAGAAAAACAGCCCGCCCCGACGAAAAAGGTCGGAGCGGGCTGTTGCTTATTTCGGGCGGGTTTATTCCAGCTTGCCGGCCTCCCGCAGCAGCTTTATGGCGCTGCTGGTGCCGAGGCGCTGGCAGCCGAGGGATGCGAACATCTCCACATCCTCCAGCGTCTTCATGCCGCCGGCGGCCTTTACCTTAACCTCCGGGCCGATGTTCTGGAAGAACAGCTCCACGTCCTCCCGGGTGGCCCCGCCGGTGCCGAAACCGGTGGAGGTCTTTATATAGTCCGCCCGGCAGTCGGTGACAATGCGGCAGAGCTGCACCTTCTCCTCCCGGGTGAGGTAGCAGGTCTCCACAATCACCTTGAGAACATGGCCCTGGGTGGCCTCCCGCAGGGCGGAGATCTCCTCCTTTACCCTCTCGAAGTCGCCGTTCTTTACGTCGCAGATGTTTATGACCATGTCTATCTCGGACGCGCCCTCGGCTATGGCCTGCCGGGCCTCAAACACCTTCACGGCGGTGGTGCTGTAGCCCAGGGGGAAGCCTATAACGGTGCAGACATTGAGCTCCGGGTAGGTCTCATGGGCGTACTTTACATAGCAGGGTGGTATGCAGACCGAGGCGGTGCCGTAGCGCAGCGCCTCCCTGCAGAGCTCGTCTATGCCCTGCCGGTCGGAAAATGCCTTTAGAAGGGTGTGATCCACCCGGCTGATAATGTCCTTGGGTTGCATTTTTGCTCCTTTCCCCGGCCTCAGGCCACCTTGGTGAAGCAGACGTCGTAGTAGTTGGTGTGGGCGTCGTTGTAGTACTCCCGCAGGTACATCTCCCCCTCCTCCATGCTGACGAAGTAGCGGTCGTAAAAGTAGCTCACATCGTTCTCGTCGTAGAGCAGCATGAGGCGCTGGGTGGAGGCGTCTATCCTGACGGTGCCGTTGACGGTGTAGGTGCTCTCCCAGCTGCCGTCGCTCCAGCCGTCGGGGTGGTCGGTGTCGGGCAGAAGGTACTGCATGGTGAACTCTCCCTCGGGGGTTATGGTGAGCAGCTCCACGCAGCACTCGGAGGGCCGGTCCTTAAAGGCGAAGTACTCGCTGAGCCAACTGCCGCAGACGTAGTCCATGTAGCTCTGGGCGGCGGCCTGCTCGGCGCGCATGTCCATGAGCGGCACCGCCACAAAGAGCGCGGTGCAGACCCCCAGCAGTATGGTGAGCGCCACCACCATTACGCTGAATGCGGCGCGCCCCTGGCGGGACTTTTTGGGCGCTGCGGCGGCCCGCTCCATGAGCTGCCTCTCCAGCAGGCCCACAGCGGCGGGGGCATCGCCAGCGGGCTGCTCCCCTGCCGCCCCGGCGGGGATGACGTCCTCCGGCCCGGCGGGGTCCTCAGCGGCCTCGTCCTCCGGCCCGGCGGGGTCCTCCGCCACGGCAGGTTCAGCGTCCGGTTGGACGGGTTGCTCGTCGGGACCCTCTGCAGGTTCCCCGGCAGCCTCGGCCTCCGGCTCATCGGAATCCCCGGCTGGTTCGGCCTCCGTCTCGTCGGGACCCTCTGCGGGTTCCCCGGCTGGCTCGGCCTCCGGCTCATCGGAATCCCCGGCGGAGTCAACAGCGGGTTCCTCCGCGGCTTCCGCCTCCGGCCCGTCGGAGTCCTCAGCCTCGGCGGGCTGCCCGTCGGGGAGCTGCGCGGGTTCGGTCTCGAAGCCGTCTATATCCCCCTGGGACCCTGGCTGCTCCAGGGCGCCGAAGCCCTCTATATCCTCCGGCGCGTCCTCCTTCTGGGGGGCGTCCGGCTCCCCGGCAGCCTGCAGGGGCTGCTCCTTGGGGGCGGGTTCAAACACCTTCTGCTCCGGGCTGTCCGACCGGCTGCCGCCGTAGGTGCTGGCCAGGGCCAGCATCTCCTCTATGGTGAGGCCCGGCTTCTTCTCCCCGGCGGGGGCCGCGGTCTCGCCGCCCTCGGGGCGCAGGAGGATGGAATTCAGTTTTTTGCAGACGGGGCAGACCTCGTAGTCGCCGCTGAGGTCGCACCCGCAGACATCGCAGTGAAACGCCATTGCGTTACTCCTTAAAGAAACTCTGCCGTTTGGCCCTTAGCCGAGGACGGCCACCGCCTCTATCTCCACAAGGGCGTCCTTGGGGAGCCTTGCCACCTCCACGGCGGCCCTGGCGGGGCAGCCGGTGGGAAAGTACTGGGCGTAGACGCCGTTCATGGCGGCAAAGTTACCCATGTCGCTAAGGAACACGGTGGTCTTGACCACGTCCTCAAGGCCCGCTCCGGCGGCCGCCAGCACCGCGGCGAGGTTCTTTATGCAGCGGTGGGTCTGGCCCTCAATGCCGCCTGCGGCGAACTCCCCGCTCTCGGGGTCCAGCGGTATCTGGCCGGACACGAACAGCAGCCCGCCCGCCTTTACCGCCTGGGAATAGGGGCCGATTGCCGCGGGGGCGGCGGAAGTGTTGATTATCTCCTTCATGGCGTCACCTCCGGTGATGTTCTCAGCGATGCAGCGCGGCAATAAGCGCGGCCATCTGGTGGTAGTAGTAGTCGAACTGGTCGTAGAAGTCGTGGAACTGGGAGGAATCCATCCGGGAGACCTCGCTGAACAGCCCTATCACCACCAGAAGGAGGAAAACCCCCACCAAAAAGCCCAGGATGGAGAGCACCAGACCCGCAACCGACAGGCCCCGGCGCTGGCCGCGAAGGCCCAGGATGGAGATTATAAAGCCAGGTATGGAGGCGATGTTGAGTACCGGGGTGAGCACCAGCGACAGCAGGCCCAGCACAAATCCGGTGGTCCCGGCCCAGTTGCGGGAGGGGTCCCCAGGCACAAAGGGCTGCCCCGCCTGGGCGTAGGGGTCGGGCTCGCCGGTGTAGGAGGCGTAGCCCTCGAATTCTCGCTTCGCGTCCTGGTCCATGCCGGAGGAGGACCCGCCCTGCGGAAGGGCGGCCCCGCAGCCGGAACAGAACCTGGCGCCGTTGGGGTTGTTGTGGCCACAATAACTGCAATACATAATCTCACTCCCATGCGGCAAAGCCGCTAATGCTCATACTACGCTTGATTTTATCGCAATGCTCCCCCGCTGTCAACGAAAAGGGGCGGAGCTAAAACACGAGGCTGTCCCCGCACATCACCCGGGAGAGCCCTGCGGCTGCGGCCAGCCGGAAGCCCTCTTCCCCGGTGCAGTGGCAGACCGCCACATAGGGCACCCCGCTGGTGGCGAGGGAATTGACGGTGAGGGCCGCCCTGCGGTGGTCGGCGGCCACAAGATGGGTGCCGCCCACAATGGCGCTCACCGGTTCCCGGAACCTCTCCCTGACCGCCGAGAGGATGTTTAGCACCCCGGCGTGGGCGCAGCCGGTGAGCAGCAGCAGGCCCGAGCGGGTCCTTACCACCAGCGCCTGCTCGTCCTCATAGAGGTCAAGAGCTGAGGCGTCTGGGCCGGCGAGGTTGGTGGGGTCCGGGGCCTCAAAGGGCACCCGCCGGGGGAAGCCCCCCACAAGGTACGCCCCCGGGAACTCCGGCAGCTCCAGCACCCCAGCGCTCGCCAGCCGCCAGTTGACCCCCATGGCGGTGAGGCCCCAGGGGTCGAGGGGGCCGTGGGTGGGTTTTAAGAGGCCGGGCTCATGCTCGTCGTCCCAGTAACAGGCCTTGAAGAACCGGCGCCCAAGGTAGAGGGTGTAGCCGGTGTGCTCCCGGGCAAAGCGGAGAAAGCCCCTTGTGTGGTCGTAGTGGTTGTGGGAGAGCACCACCGGCCCCACCCGGGAGAGGTCCTCCCCGAGGGCGCGGGCATTGTCCAGAAAGGCGCCGCTGTCCCCGCAGTCAAAGAGCAGCGCCCTGCCCTCCCGCTGCAGCAGGATGCTCAGGCCGTTCTCGGCCGCAAGCCCCGGCCGGCGGGCGGTATTCTCCATAAGCACTGTAAGACGCAGCTGGTCCATGGCGCAGGCCCCCCGATGTTTTTATAAAGTATACCACAAAAACCCATATGCGGTAAACCAGGGGGTTATTGATTGCAGAGCGCCGCCGGTGGTATCCTATAGACAGATGAGAAAGGCGGTGACGCGTTTGATAGAGACCAATGCCGCGGCCCCCGAGAGGGCGATTCTGGCGCTGGTGGACTGCGGGGAGTACGACCCGGACCAGGCGCTGGCGGAGCTTGGGGCACTGGTGGAGGCCGCCGGCGGCGAGCCGGTGGCGGAGGTGGTGCAGCGCCGGGCCGCCCCCGACCCCAAGAGCTGGATGGGCCCCGGACGGCTGGAGGAGATACGGGAGCTCGGGGAGCAGCTCTCAGCGGACATACTGGTGGCGGACT
The DNA here is from genome assembly GCA_944386255.1 of uncultured Clostridia bacterium. Classification (GTDB taxonomy): domain Bacteria; phylum Bacillota; class Clostridia; order Oscillospirales; family Ruminococcaceae; genus CALXAK01. The sequence goes on along the minus strand of CALXAK010000033.1, from coordinate 9,072 downwards.
CGGAGCTCTCGGCCACAAGGGCGAGGGAGATGGAGAAGGTCACCGGTCTTCGGGTGGTGGACAGGACCGCCCTTATCCTCGACATCTTCGCCCGGCGGGCCACCACCGCCGAGGGCAAGCTGCAGGTGGAGCTGGCGCAGCTAAAGTACCGCCTGCCCCGGCTGCAGGGAAGCTCCGGCGCCCTCTCCCGGCTGGGGGGAGGCATCGGCACCAGGGGACCGGGCGAGAGCAAGCTGGAGAGCGACCGGCGGTATATTAGGAGCCGCATTACCGCCCTCGAGGAGAGGCTGCGGGAGCTGGAAAAGCGCCGGGAGCTCACCCGGGAGCGCCGCCGCCGGGGCGGGGTGCCGGTGGTGGCGCTGGCGGGCTACACCAATGTGGGCAAGTCCTCGCTGCTCAACGCCCTCACCGGGGCCGGGGCCTACAGCGAGAACATGCTCTTTGCGACCCTTGACCCCACCGTGCGGAAGCTCTCGGTGGGCGCCCTGCCGCTGATAGTGCTGGTGGACACGGTGGGCTTTGTCAGCCGCCTGCCCCACTCGCTGGTGGAGGCGTTCAAATCCACTCTGGAGGAGATCGCCGGGGCGGACCTCATACTGCTGGTGGCGGACGCCAGCGACCCGGAGAGCGCCCGGCAGCTGGAGGTGGCGCGGCAGACGGTGCAGGAGCTGGGCTGCGGGGGGATACCCACCATAACCGTTTTCAACAAATGCGACCTGCCCCACCCCGCCGAGCTGCCGGGGCTGCCGGTCTCCGCCGCCACCGGCGAGGGGCTGCCCCAGCTGCTGGAGGCCATCTCGCAGGCGCTCTCGGAGCGGGTGGTGCGGGCAAGGTTCCTCTTCCCCTTCGACCGCATAGGGCTCGCGGCCCAGGTGCGGGAGCAGGGCAACCTGCTGGAGGAGGAGTACACCCCCGAAGGTCTCATGATAAGGGCCACGGTGGAAAAGCGGATATACGGCCGCTTGAAGGAATACGCCGTGGAGCTGGGATAGAAAAACTGCCGCCCGGAGCTTTCGCTCCGGGCGGCATCTTTTTTAATGCGGGTTTTTGGGGCTCAGCAGGGGCGCAGCTGCTCCAGCACCTTCTCCACCCCGTCCGCCATGGCGGCGAGGGAGCCCTCCTCGAAGGGGCTCTTGAGACCCGCCTCCGCCACAAGGTCGGTGTAGAAGCTCTCGCCCCCCTGCTTTGAGAGCCGCAGGTAGCGGCGGAAGGCCTCGTCGTAGTCCTTGAGGCTCAAAAGCAGGAACTGGAAGGCGGTGGCCTGGGCGATGACGTAGTCGATGTAGTAGAAGGGGCTCTCGTAGATGTGCATCTGGTACTGCCAGCGGGTGCCCTGCTCAAGGTAGGTTATTCCGTCAGAGCTGAGCCAGGGGCGGAACTCCTTCTCCAGCCGCAGCCAGGTCTGCTTGCGCTGGGCGGGGGTCATGTCCGGGTTCTCGTAGACTATGTGCTGGAAGTAGTCCACGATGGTGCCGTAGGGGATGAAGCTGAGGGCGTCCAGGGCGTGCATGTACTTGTAGTTGCGGGTGTTGTCGCCGAAGAACTTGTGGATGTACTTCCAGCAGAAGAACTCCATGCTCATGGAGTGGGTCTCGGCGGTCTCCATGCCGCCGCAGCCCAGCTCCAGGGCGAAGCGGTTGTCGGCGATGAGGTAGGCGTTGAAGGCGTGGCCGGCCTCGTGGGTCATCACGTCCACGTCACCGGCGGTGCCGTTGAAGTTCGCGAGGATGAAGGGCTGGCGGTACTTTGCAAACTCGGTGCAGTAGCCGCCTCCCCACTTGTTCTGGCGGGAGTCCACGTCGAAGGCCTCGTTGTCCATCATCATGTCGATGAACTTGGCGGTCTCGGGGCTCATCTCGTGGTACATGCTGCGGGCGGCATCGAATATCTCCTGCTTGGAGCCGGGGCGGGGGTCGCCGCCGGGGACGATGACGTCGTTGTCGTAGAGCTTGAAGTCGCCGTCTATGCCGAGGGCCTTTGCATTCTCGGTGCGAAGGCGGGAGACCACCGGCACAATGTCCCGGCGGACGTTCTCCCGGAAGTTCTCCACCATCTTCTGGTCGTAGCAGACCCGGCCCATGCGGTGGTAGCCCAGCTCCACAAAGTTCCTGTAGCCCATCTTCTTGGCCATGCGGTCCCGCACATGCACCAGCCGGTCGAAGATGTCGTCCAGCTCGGCGGCGTGTGCCTCAAGGCCCCGGCCCAGCGCCTCGTAGCACTCCCGGCGGGTGTCGCGGCAGTCGTCCTTCGCGTACTTCATCAGCAGGCTGCGGGGCAGCTTTTCGCCTCTGAAGTCAAACTCCATGGAGGCCATGAGCTTTGAGTACTCGGTGACGATGGCGTTCTCCTCCACCATGTCCTGCACAATCTCGGGGCTCATGGCTTTGGCGGAGACCTCCATGTTTTTAAAGAGCACCGGGGAGAGCTCCCTCTCCAGCTGCTCCCGGAAGGGGCTCTGCAGCAGGGCGGTCTGGTACTCCAGCATGAGGCTCTGGAACCTGGGGCCCACCTGGTCGTAGTACTCCTTCTCCGCCACATAAAACTCGTCGGCGGTGTTGATGGTGTAGCGCATGTAGGAGAGGCTCATGGCGGTCTGCAGCTCCACCAGCAGCGGCAGCAGCCGGTCCCTTGCGTCCAGCACCTGCTGGGCGCTGGCCGCCCCCTTTACGGCGGAGATCACCTCCCCCATCTGCTTCTCCACATCCTCTATGGGGACGCGCCTGTATTCGAGTTCGGATACCTTCATAGTCTTCCTCTTCCGCGGCCTGGGGCCGTATTTTTTTAAGATTATACCACAGCATCCCCCAAAGTAAAACACACCCCCGGCGATGTTCTCCGCCCGGTGGGAGCGGACGGCTCCGGGGCGGGTTTCAATTTTCCCACGCCCGGTGTATAATCCTCATAAAAAGGCCGGGAGGGGCTTTGATGGAGTTTCTTTTATGCTACCTTGCGGTGGCCAACGCGGCGGGCTTTGCCGCCATGGGGACGGACAAGCTCCTCGCCCGGCGTGGGGCGCGGAGGATACCCGAGCGGCGGCTGCTCTCCATAGCCATATCCGGCGGGGCCGCGGGAGCGATGCTGGGGATGCTGCTCTTCCGCCACAAGACCCGCCACCGGAAGTTTGCCATGGGCCTGCCGCTGCTCTGCCTCATTGAGGGTGCAGCCGCAGCGGCCATCGCCTGCCGCCTTGCATGAGATAAGCGCCCCGGGCCAAAGGGCCCGGGGCGCTTATTCTGCCGGGGAAGCTCACTTTTCGCTGAGCGCCCGCTTCAGCCAGATCTCCCCGATATCCAGGGCGTTGTAGAGGCCGTTCTTGTCGCTCTCGCGGACTATGCGGGCCCTGGGGGGCATGGAGGGGTCGTTTATGAGCAGCTGCACATGCACCTTGCCCGGCACCTCCACCCCGTCCACCTTCTCGGTGGAGAGTATCTGCATGAACACCACGTGGCTGTCCTGGGGGTTGCCGTAATAGAGCTCGTTGCCCACCCTTGTGATGGCCTTGCCCTTGTAGCTGAGCTGGTCTGCCAAGAGTATCATTCCTTTCAACTAATGTAGGATAAAGTAGCTCACCATCGCCTGGAGCAGGTCGTCCCGGTCAAGGCGGGTCATCATGGCCCTGGCCCCGCGATGGGTGGTGATGTAGGTGGGGTCCTCCGAGAGGATGTAGCCGACGATCTGGTTTACGGGGTTGTAACCCTTCTCCTTGAGGGCGTCGTAGACCTCTGTGAGAATCTGCTTTATCTGCTTGTCCTTATCCTGCGCGATGGAGAAGGTCATGGTCGGCTCGTACACCTTGTCTCACCTCTCTAAATACTTTATTTAGAATAAGAATACAACAAATCCGCCCATAACACAAGTGCCGCCCCGCCAGGCAATGGCGGGGCGGCGGTCTGGGGCGGCGGGAGGTCCGCCGGGGGCGGGCTCAGCTCCTTATGCGTATGCCCTTTTCCTCCAGCGCCTTGAGGGCCAGGGCTATGGCGGAGTCCACCTCCGAGTCGGTGAGGGTCCTGTCCCGGCCGCGAAGAGTGAGGCTGTAGGCTATGCTCTTGCTGCCCGGGTCGATGCCGGCGCCCCGGTAGACATCGAACACGGTTATTTTTTCCAGCAGCTCGCCGCAGCAGTCCCTTATCACCTGCTCTATGCTGCCGCTTTCGCTTCTCTCATCGCAGACCAGCGAGAGGTCCCTTGTGACCGCCGGGAACCTGGGCAGGCCCTGGTACTTGAGCTCCCGGCGCAGGGCGAAGAGCTGCTCCACCGAGAGCTCCATCACCGCCACGCGGGTCTTGATGCCGTAGTTTTCGGCGGCGGTGGGGTGGATTTCGCCCACCACGCCTATCTTCTGCCCGCCGCAGAGTATGTCGGCGGTGCGGCCGGGGTGGAACCAGGGGATCTCGCTCTGCCGCCGGAAGGTGAGGCGGCCGGCGCCGATGGTGGAGGCTATCTCCTGGGCCATGCCCTTGAGGGAGTAGAAGTCCACCTCCCCGTAGCCGCCGTAGATGAGCCGGTCCGGCTCCTTGGGCAGGCCGTCGGGGCTGCCCTCGTAGGGCAGGTACTCCGAGCCAATCTCAAAGAGGGCGGCGCTCTCGGCTCTTGAGTTGTAGTTGCGGGAGAGTATCTCCAGCATGGCTGGGATTATGGTGGTGCGCATGTAGCTGGTGTCCTCACCCAAGGGGTTGCTTATGTGCACCCCCCGGCGCAGGGGGTGGTCCTTCGGCACCAGCAGCTGGTCCAGCTGCTTCTGGCTCATGAAGGAGGGGGAGTTTATCTCATAGTAGCCCCCCGCCACCGACAGCTGCCTCAGCTGCCGCTGGAAGCGCTGGATGGGGGTGGGCAGGGCGGAGGGGACGGTGGGCTGCACCGCCACCGGTATCCTGTCGTAGCCGTAGAACCTGGCCACCTCCTCCGCCACGTCCGCAAAGCCCTCTATGTCCCCGCGGAAGGAGGGAGGGGTGACGGTGGATTCGTCCTGGGAGACGGTGAACTCCAGCCGCCGCAGCACATCCAGCATGAAGCCCCGGTCTATCTCGGCGCCGAGAAAGCGGTTTATCCTCTCGGGCTGGAAGGGGATGACCGGCAGCTCCCGCTGCACCCCGCGCACGTCCACAAAGCCGCCCACAACGTCCCCCGCGTCCAGCTGCTCCACCAGCTCCAGCGCCCGCATAAGCGCCGGCATGGTGTTCTCGGGGTCGAGGCCCTTGTCGTAGCGGGAGGAGGCGTCGGTGCGCATGCCGAGGGCCTTGGCGGTGGAGCGCACGCTCTGGGCCCTGAAGCAGGCGGACTCGAAGATGACCGAGTTGGTGTCGTCAACTATGGAGCTGAACTCGCCCCCCATCACCCCGGCCACCGCAATGGCCTTTTCGCTGTCGGCTATTACCATCATGGAGGGGTCCAGCTTGCGGACCACCCCGTCCAGCGTCTCCAGCGCCTCGCCCTGCTTCGCCTGGCGGACGACTATGCCGCCGTCCTTCACGAACCGAAGGTCAAAGGCGTGCATGGGCTGGTTGTACTCCAGCATCACGAAGTTGGTTATATCGACGATGTTGTTTATGGGCCGCACGCCCGCCTGGCGCAGCAGGGTGCGCATCCACTTGGGGGAGGGCTTTACCCGGACGTTCTTTACCACCGCGCCGGTGTAGCGAAGACAGTTTTCCGGGGTGTCGTTGCGGACGGTGAGGGTGCTGCCCAGCTCCCCGTGGGTCCTTTCCACCCGGGGCTTCGGGAAGTTGAAGGGTACCCCGTAGGTGACCGCCGCCTCCCGGGCGATGCCCTCCACCCCGTAGCAGTCCACCCGGTTGGAGGTTATCTCGAACTCAAAGATGTAGTCGTCCATGCCCATGACCTCGGTTATGGGCAGGCCCAGGGGGGTGTCGTCGGGGAGGATCATTATGCCGTCCTCAATGCAGTCGGGGCAGTCGTGGAGGGTGAGGCCCAGCTCGCCTATGGAGCACATCATGCCCTGGCTCTGCACCCCGCGAAGGGTGCCGGTGTGTATCTCGCCCCCGGGTAGCTTTGCCCCGTCCAGCGCCACCGGCACCACCTGGCCGGGCTGCACGTTGGCGGCCCCGGTGACTATCTGGCGGCTGCCGGAGCCAATGTCCAGCTGGCAGATGCGCAGGTGGTCCGAGTCCCGGTGGGGCTCCACCGAGAGTATCCTGCCGGTGACCACGCCGGATATGGCGGCCCCCTCCAGCTCATAGCCCTCGCACATGGTGCCGGTCATGGTCATGCGGGAGGCGAAGGAGTGGGGGTCGTCCTTTATGTCGCAGTAGCGGGTTATCCATCTCATTGGGACCTTCATCTCTTGTTACCTCCCTATATCTGCCGCAGGAACCGAAGGTCGTTCTCAAACAGCAGGCGAATGTCGTCGATGTCGTAGCGGAACATGGTGAGCCGGTCGAGGCCCATGCCGAAGGCCCAGCCGGAGTAGACCTCCGGGTCGATGCCGCAGTCCCGCAGCACCTTTGGGTGTATCATGCCGCAGCCCAGGATCTCGATCCAGCCCTCGCCCTTGCAGAACCGGCAGCCCTTGCCACCGCAGCGGAAGCAGGTGCCGTCCATCTCGGCGGAGGGCTCGGTGAAGGGGAAGTGGTGGGGCCTGAAGCGCACGCGGGTGTCGGGGCCGTAGAGCTTCTTCGCGAATATCTCGAGGGTTCCCTTGAGGTCCGCCATGGTTATGCCCTTGTCTATGGCCATGCCCTCTATCTGGTGGAACACCGGGCTGTGGGTGGCGTCGGGGGTGTCGGAGCGGTAGCAGCGCCCGGGGGCGATTATGCGTATGGGGGGCTTGCGCTCCAGCATGGTGCGCACCTGCATAGGAGAGGTCTGGGTGCGAAGGACTATGTTGTCATCGATGTAGAAGGTGTCCTGGGTGTCCCTGGCGGGGTGACCCTTGGGGATGTTGAGCATCTCAAAGTTGTAGAGGTCCAGCTCCACCTCCGGGCCGTCCACCACGTCAAAGCCCATGCCCAGGAATATCTCGCTCACCTCGTCCTGCACCCGTTTGAGGGGATGCAGCCGGCCGATGCGGGGGTCCTTACCGGGGAGGGTGACGTCGATGCTCTCGGCGGAGAGCCTGCTTTCCAGCTCCTGCTTCTCCAGCTGCTGGCGGCGCTGGGCGATGCCGTCGCCGATGGCGGTGCGCACCTCGTTTGCCAGCTGGCCCATGGCGGGCCGCTCCTCGGGGGAGAGGCCGCCCATCTGCTTGAGGATGGCGGTGAGCTCGCCCTTCTTGCCGAGGTACACCACCCTCGCCTCCTCCAGCTCCTGCAGGGAAGCCGCCTGGGCCACCCGGCTGAGAGCTTCCGACCGGATCTTCTCCAACTTCTGCTTCATTAGCTCCTACCTCGCAAAAAATTATGTTGCATTTCAGGCGGGCAACAAAAAAGCCCCGCCCCAATAGGGACGAAGCTGCGCTCCGCGGTACCACCCTGATTTTTGCTCCTTTGAAGCAAACACTCCATAGCCAGATAACGGCGGCAGCCGTCCCGCCCTACTCGGAGAACCTTTGAGGCGGGCCGCTCGCGGGGGAACTTCGCGCGGGGGGACGGGTGCCGTTGGCCGCTCTCAGCCGCGGCGGCCATCTCTTTTGGTGGCACTGCCTCCCGGTTACTTTACCCGGTCAGCGCGTTTATAAAAGCAAGATAGCACAATCCCCCGGATTTTGCAACCCCGGCTTTGCGTTGCCTGGGAGCGCGGCGGGTGGTATAATCGCTTCAGGAACAAAAGGAGGTGCCCTGCCATGATCTTCGGCGTCGGCTGCGACATGGTGGAGATCGCCCGCATCCAGCGGAGCCTTGCCCGGGAAGGGTTTGCCGCCCGGGTTTTCTCCCCCGACGAACTGCGGCTCTTTTCCGGCTGCACAAGGCAGCTCGCGGGCTGCTTTGCCGCCAAGGAGGCCTTTGGCAAGGCGATGGGCACCGGTATCCGCGGCTTTGCCCTGAGCGAGGTGTCCGCCCTGCGGGACAGCCTCGGCAAGCCCTACTATGTCTTTGCCGGCAGGGCGCTGGAGCTGGTGGAGCGGCGGGGCCTTACGGCCAGCCTTTCCATCACCAACGAGGGCGGCTTTGCGCTGGCGTTTGCAGTTTTGGAGGAGAGAGCATGAACCTTTACCGAACCATGGACCTTAAGGCCTGCGAGAGCGCGGCCCTGCACATGGGCATGACCCCGCGGGACATATCCTCGGCCTTTGCCGAAAGGGCGGCGCAGCTCCTGCTGCAGCGCTACCGTGGCAGGGGCGGCTCCCCTCTGCTGCTCTGCGGAAACGAGGGGGACAGCTCGAGGGTCTACCTGATAGCCCTGGAGCTCAAGAGGGCGGGGCTGCAGCCGGTGCTGGGGCTCACCGAGGGGGCTCCCGACCGGGGCTTTAAGGCGGAGTGCTACACCGCGGCCATTGAGGCGGGGATACCGGCGCTCTCGGCCGACCTCGACATGGCGCAGCTGCGCCGGGCGGCGACGGAGGCGTCCTTCCTGCTGGACGGCCTGAGCTCACCCCCTGAGCGCAGGGCCGCCGCGGCGGAGCTGCTGGCCTCGGGGGCGCCGGTGGCGGCGCTGGACCTGCCGGCGGGCCTCGGGGCGGACTCCGGCCAGGCGGACCAGCTGACGGTGGGGGCGGACCTCACCATCTGCTCCACCGGGCTCACCCCCGGGCATGTGATGGACGACGGCAAGGAGCTGTGCGGCGAGATAGCGGTGCTGGACATCCTCCCCGCCAGGGCGGTGGAAAGCTGCGGCTGCTCCACCTTCCTGCTGGACAGAAACACGGCCCGCTCACTCATCTCCCCAAAGCCCGCCCGCAGCAGCAAGGTGGAGATGGGCAGGCTCTCCATCTTCGCCGGCTGCGAACGCTACCGGGGCGCGGCGGTGATTGCCTCCCGGGGCAGCCTTCTGGCCGGGGCGGGGCTAGTCTACCTCTGCTCGGTGGAGCCGGTGCTGGCTGCGGCGGCCGCCAACGTGCCGGAGGCGATCCTGCGGGACATTGACGGGGACATATCCGACCTTCTCACCCGCTCCGGCGCCATTGTGGTGGGCTGCGGCTACCACCCGGGCGAGGAGGCCCGGCAGAGGGTGGAGCGG
>CALXAK010000032.1 GCA_944386255.1 uncultured Clostridia bacterium | reverse complement strand
CACCGTGAGAATCATCCATTCGGGGCGGTTGCCGGAGAGCCGGAAGGCCTCCACCACCTCGAGGCGCTTGAGCAGACGGACCTTCTTCTGGCCGGAGGCGTTCTCCAGCTGGAATTTGAGCTCCTCCGAGAGCTGGTCCAGGTCAACCTTCTCCAGCAGCTCCCGAATCGCCTCGGCGCCCATGGCGGCCTGAAACTCGTCCTCATACCTCTCGCGCATGTCCCGGTACTCCGCTTCGTTGAGTATCTGCTTCTCCTCGAGGGGGGTAAAGCCGGGGTCGGTGACGATGTAGGATGCAAAGTAGAGCACCTTCTCGAGGTCCCGGGGGGATATGTCCAGCATGAGGCCTATCCTGGAGGGGATGCCCTTAAAATACCAGATGTGGGACACAGGGGCGGCCAGCTCGATGTGGCCCATGCGCTCCCGGCGCACCTTGGCCTTGGTGACCTCGACGCCGCAGCGGTCGCATATCTTGCCCCGGTAGCGCAGGCGCTTGTACTTGCCGCAGTGGCACTCCCAGTCCTTGGTGGGTCCAAAGATGCGCTCACAGAAGAGGCCGTCCCGCTCCGGCTTGAGGGTGCGGTAGTTTATGGTCTCCGGCTTTTTAACCTCGCCGTAGGACCACGCCCTTATGTCATCGGGCGATGCAAGGTTTATCTTTATGGATTCAAACTCGTTGTGTTCCATTCAGCTGCCCTCCGGTTTAAAACTCGTCCTCGGTGTCTGCGGGGAAGTCCTCCTCGTAGTCGTCGTCCTCGGCGTCGATCATATCGCTGGTGTAGTCGTCCGGCTCCTCAATGGTGTAGTCCTGGAGCTCCGAGTCCACCACCACGCTGTCCATGTCATCTGCCATGGGCATGAGGCCAATCTCCTCGTCGTCGAAGTTCTGCTTGAGGTCTATCTCCTCGCCGTCGGCGTCCAGCACCCTCACGTTGAGTGCCAGCGACTGGAGCTCCTTGATGAGCACCCGGAAGGACTCGGGGATGCCGGCTTTGGGGATGTTCTGGCCCTTTACGATGGCCTCGTAGGTCTTTACGCGGCCCACCACGTCGTCCGACTTGACGGTGAGTATCTCCTGCAGGGTGTAGGCGGCGCCGTAGGCCTCGAGAGCCCACACCTCCATCTCACCAAAGCGCTGGCCGCCGAACTGGGCCTTGCCGCCCAGAGGCTGCTGGGTGACCATGGAGTAGGGTCCGGTGCTCCTGGCGTGGATCTTGTCGTCCACCAGGTGGTGGAGCTTTAAGAAGTACATATAGCCCACAGTGATGCGGTTGTCAAACCACTCGCCGGTGCGGCCGTCATAGAGCCAGGTCTTGCCGTCCGGGGCGCAGCCGCCGTACTCCAGCAGTTCCCGGATGTCGCTCTCGTTGGCCCCGTCGAACACCGGGGTCATCACCTTCCAGCCGAGAGCTCTCGCGGCGTAGCCGAGATGCACCTCCAGCACCTGGCCGAGGTTCATTCGGGAGGGCACGCCCAGAGGGTTGAGCACTATGTCCAGCGGGGTGCCGTCCGGCAGGAAGGGCATGTCCTCCTGGGGGAGGATGCGGGACACGACGCCCTTGTTGCCGTGGCGGCCGGCCATCTTGTCGCCCACCGATATCTTCCTCTTCTGGGCGATGTAGCAGCGCACCACCATGTTGACCCCGGGGTTGAGCTCGTCGCAGTTCTCGGGGGTGAACACCTTTACATCCACCACAATGCCGTACTCGCCGTGGGGGACCCTGAGGGAGGTGTCGCGGACCTCGCGGGCCTTCTCGCCGAATATCGCCCGCAGCAGCCGCTCCTCGGCGGTGAGCTCGGTCTCGCCCTTGGGGGTGACCTTGCCCACCAGGATGTCCCCGGCGGAGACCTCGGCGCCGATGCGGATTAGTCCCCGCTCGTCCAGGTCCCGCAGGGCGTCGTCGCCCACGTTGGGGATGTCCCGGGTGATGTCCTCGGGTCCGAGCTTGGTGTCCCGGGCCTCCAGCTCATACTCCTCGATGTGTATGGAGGTGAACACGTCGTCCCGGACTATCTTTTCATTAATAAGGACAGCGTCCTCGTAGTTGTAGCCCTCCCAGGTCATGAAGCCGATGAGGACATTCTTGCCAAGGGAGATTTCACCCTGGCTGGTGGCGGGACCGTCGGCGATGACGTCGCCCTTCTGCACCTTCTCCCCTTTTACCACCACCGGGCGCTGGTTGAAGCAGGTGCCCTGGTTGGAGCGGAGGAACTTTATAATATGGTAGGTGTCCTCCTCGCCCTCGTCGGTGAGGACGGTCACCCTGTCGGCGGAGACGCTGGTCACCACGCCGGGGCGCTTGCAGAGCACCACAACGCCGGAGTCGATAGCGGCCTTGTACTCCATGCCGGTGCCCACCACCGGGGACTCCGGCACCAGCAGCGGCACAGCCTGGCGCTGCATGTTGGAGCCCATGAGGGCGCGGTTGGCGTCGTCGTTCTCGAGGAAGGGGATCATGGCGGTGGCCACCGACACCACCATCTTGGGGGAGACGTCCATGAAGTCCGCCTGCTCGGCAGGGACCTCAAGGATCTCCTCGCGGTGGCGGCCGGAGACCTTCTTGTTCACAAACCTGTGGTTCTCGTCCAGTGGCTCGTTGGCCTGGGCAACGATGTACTCGTCCTCCACGTCGGCGGTCATGTAGACCACCTCGTCGGTGACCACGCCGGTCTGCTTGTCTATGCGCCGGTAGGGCGCCTCGATAAAGCCGTACTCGTTAATCCGCGCAAAGGTCGCGAGGTAGGATATAAGGCCGATGTTGGGGCCCTCGGGGGTCTCAATGGGGCACATGCGGCCGTAGTGGCTGTAGTGGACGTCCCGGACCTCGAACCCGGCCCTGTCTCGGGAGAGGCCGCCGGGGCCAAGGGCGGAGAGGCGCCGCTTGTGGGTGAGCTCCGCCAGGGGGTTGGTCTGGTCCATGAACTGGGAGAGGGGCGAGGAGCCGAAGAACTCCTTTATGGCCGCCACCACCGGCCTGATGTTTATGAGGGCCTGGGGGGTGACGCTCTCCAGCTCCTGCACCTGCAGGGTCATGCGCTCGCGTATCACCCTCTCCATGCGGGCAAAGCCGATGCGGAACTGGTTCTGCAGCAGCTCGCCCACCGAGCGGATGCGCCGGTTGCCCAGGTGGTCTATGTCGTCTATGGTGCCGATGCCGTAGGAGAGCCCGTCGAGGTAGCTCACCGAGGCGAAGATGTCGTCCACGGTTATGTGCTTGGGCACAAGCTCGTCCAGGCGGCGGGAGAGCTCGGAGCGGATGAGCTGCTGGTCCCCTGCGGCGGAGTCGAGAATCTCAAAGAGCACCGAGGCCACAACCTTTTCGTTGATGCCGAGGTCGGAAATATCAAAATCCAGGAAATCGGCTATGTCCACCATGCCGTTGGAGAGCACCCTGAACACGCCGCCCTCGTGAGTGGCGACCTTCACCGAGAACACGGCGTTTTTGGCAAAGCTCTCGGCCATCTCCCGGGTGACCATCTCCCCTGCCTCGGCCAGCAGCTCGCCGGTGCGCGGAGCTACCACCGGCTCGGCGAGGGTCCTGCCGATTATCCTCTGGGCAAGAGCCAGCTTCTTGTTGTACTTGTAGCGGCCAAAGCGGGAGAGGTCGTAGCGGCGGGCGTCGAAGAAGAGGTTTTTGAGGTGGGTCCTGGAGGATTCCACCGTGGGGGGCTCGCCGGGGCGCAGCTTGCGGTAGGTCTCCAGCAGCGCCTCCTCGGTGGAGGCGGTGGAGTCCTTTTCAAGGGTGGCGACTATCCTCTCGCTCTCACCGAAAAAGTCGGTTATCTCCTTGTTGGTGCCAAGGCCCAGCGCCCGCAGGAACACCGTAACCGGCATCTTGCGGTTCTTGTCTATGCGGACATAGAGTATGTCGTTGGAGTCGGTCTCGTACTCAAGCCAGGCTCCCCTGTTGGGTATGAGCTGGCCGGCAAACAGCTTTTTGCCGGACTTGTCCCGGGTCTCGGAGAAGTAGGCTCCGGGGGAGCGAACCAGCTGGGAGATGATGACCCGCTCGGCGCCGTTGATTACAAAGGTGCCGCTGTCGGTCATGAGCGGGAAGCCACCCATGAATATCTCCTGCTCCTTGATTTCGCCGGTCTCCTTGTTGAGCAGCCGGGCCCGCACCCTCAGGGGGGCGTTGTAGGTGGCGTCGCGCTCCTTGCACTCCTCCACCGAGTACTTGGGCTGCTCGTCCAGCCGGTAGTCTATAAAGTCCAGCACCAGGTTACCGGTGTAGTCCTCTATAGTGGATATGTCCCGGAAGACCTCCTTGAGCCCCTCCTTGAGGAGCCACTCGTAGGACTTCTTCTGCACCTCGATGAGGTTGGGCATCTCCAGCACCTCATTGATGTGGGCAAAGGTCCTGCGTTCATTCTTGCCGAGCTGTACCTTCTTTAAATCCACCATCTGCGCACATACTCCTTAAGCTAAGCATATACAACTGATACAATATTTTGGGGGAAAAACTCCATAAACCAGTGGAAACGATCACATTTTGACGGGAGGAATTAACATAAGGGCGCATTCCATCCCATATTAAACATGATTTTATCATCATAATCATTAAAAAACCAGTTGTCAAGACCAAAAAGTATCTATCGTGAAAATATTTAGGTGAATCGTGAATAGAGTTAAAAGAAACGCGCGGGACAGTTGTTTAAAAAATGACGGACCGCCCTCCCCTGCTGTGGAGCATATCCCACCAAAGGCTGCGCATACTTATCAGCGAAGGACTTTTCAGCCGGAGGGAAAGATGGCCGACTACAAGAAGATGTACTGCGAGCTTATGCAGGCCACGGAATTCGCCATTGAGCAGCTGATCGACGCCCAGATAAAGGCGGAGGAGATATACATGAACTCCCAGAAGGAGCCGCTGCTGATAAGCAGGCATGAGCAGCGCCCAAAAGAAGCGCAGCCGCAGGAGGCCGGGCAGGAGCAGGCTGGCCACAAAGAATAAACGGCTTCCCGGCCGAGCGCCGGGCGCTGCCAAAGCCCCCGGGCCAAACGGCCCGGGGGCTTTGCATTAGTTTTTTAAAATCAGGCGGGCGGGATTGCTGCTCCTCTTCCCGCTGTCCGTACAGAGCAATCGACCGGTGCGGGTCCTTTGCGCCGTTTTGCAGCGGCATCAGTCCAGGAAATCCCGAAGCCGCTTGCTGCGGCTGGGGTGGCGGAGCTTGCGCAGAGCCTTGGCCTCTATCTGGCGGATGCGCTCCCTTGTGACGTTAAACTCCTTGCCCACCTCCTCGAGGGTGCGGGGCCTTCCGTCCTCAAGGCCGAATCTGAGGCGCAGCACCTTTTCCTCCCTGGGGGTGAGGGTGGAGAGCACGTCCGAGAGCTGCTCCCGCAGCAGGGTGTGGGAGGCAGCTTCGGCGGGCACGGGGGCGTCCTCGTCGGGGATGAAGTCGCCAAGGTGGCTGTCCTCCTCCTCGCCAATGGGGGTCTCCAGCGACACCGGCTCCTGGGCCACCCGCAGCACCTCCCGGACCTTGTCCACCGACATGCCCAGCTCCTCGGCTATCTCCTCGGCGGTGGGCTCATGGCCGTTCTGGTGCAGCAGCTGGCTGGACACCTTCTTGACCTTGTTTATGGTCTCCACCATATGTACCGGGATGCGTATGGTCCTGGCCTGGTCGGCTATTGCTCTTGTTATGGCCTGGCGGATCCACCAGGTGGCGTAGGTGGAGAACTTAAAGCCCTTGGTGTAGTCGAACTTCTCCACAGCCTTTATAAGACCCAGGTTGCCCTCCTGGATGAGGTCCAGGAACTGCATACCGCGGCCCACATAGCGCTTTGCGATGCTCACCACCAGCCGCAGGTTTGCCTCGGCCAGCTCCTTGCGAGCGTTGACGTCCCCCTCCGCCATCTTGGCGGCCAGCTCAATCTCCTTTTCGGGGGTGAGCAGCGGCACCCGGCCTATCTCCTTGAGGTAGACCTTGACCGGATCGTCGATGCCCTCGGCAGACACGAACTCCAGGGCGCTCAGGTCCTTGGTGAGGGCCTGCTCCAGGTCCTGGTCGTTGAGGTCCTCAACTATCTCTATGTTGTGGCCCTCCAGCGTCTCATAGAGCTTGTCCACCTGCTCGGCGTCAAAGTCCAGCTCCTCCAGAAGGTCGTTTATCTCCTTGGTGGAGAGCTTGCCCTTGCGCTTGCCCTGCTCGATTAGGTCCTTTATGAGCATCTTCTTTTCGGCCATTTTTACATCCTCTCAATCTTTTGATTGGCTATGACTGTTTTAGTGCTTTTGGGGTGATTATACTGTCAAAGGCTGTCGCTGCGGCGGGAGCGCCGGTCACTTTCCGCCGGATATCATGCTCTTTATCTCCTCCGGGGACATCTGCTTTATCTGCTGGGAGGATGGGCTCCCGTCCCCTCTGAGGCGCTTTGTGAGCAGCTCTACGTCCTCTTTTGAAAAGTTTATCCCGTTTACCGCCGCCACCGCCCCGGAGAGCTTGGACATCTGGTCGTTGTCCAGCAGCGAAGAGAGGGACTGGAAGCCGGAAAACTCCCCCGAGTCTATCTGCTGCAGCATGGCGGAGAATATTCTCTCCACCGACGGGTCGGAGAACCTGACACCCTCTATGCCCTCCCGCACCCTGCCGGCAAGGTCGGGGTTTAAAAACAACAGCGCCAGCATCCTCTGCTCGGCGGAGGCGCCGCCCAGCTTCTGGGACTCGTAGGGCTTCAAAGAGTACTGGGATGCCACGTCCCGCATGGCCTTTTTCTGCTGCTTGTCCCGGTCCCGGCTCCTGCGGCGGTAGAGCTCCGCCGCCTGGTTCAGTATGGCCTTTTTGGAGACCCCCAGCTGCTCCGACAGTCTCCCGGCGTAGACATCCCTCTCGGTGGAAGAGGGGCAGCGGGAAAGTATTCCGGCGGCCCTTGCGAGGTAGTCCACAACCCCTCTGTCGGAGGAGAGGTCGATGCCCTCCGCCGCGGCCTTGAGCTGGTACTCAATGGAGTTGTCGCTGCCCTGCAGCAGCTCGCGAAAGCCCTCGGGGCCGTACTTTTTTATAAACTCGTCGGCGTCCTTAGCCCCCTTTATGGTGAGCACCCGCACGGCGAGGCTGGTCTGCTTGAATATGGATATCGCCCGCTCGGTGGCCTTGCGCCCGGCCTCGTCCGAGTCGTAGGCTATCACCACCTCGTCGGCGTAGCGGGAGATGAGCCGGGCGTGCTCGGGTGTGAGGGCGGTGCCGAGGGCGGCCACGGCGTTGTCCACCCCGGCCTGGTGCATGGCGATGGCGTCCATCTGCCCCTCGGCCAGCACTATGCTGCGGGTGCCGGAGTTTTTGGCGATGTTCATGGCAAAGAGCAGCGAGCTCTTTTTGAAGACGGGGGTTTCCCCGGTGTTTACATACTTTCTGGGGCTGTCCTGGTCCCGGAGCCGCCTGCCGGAGAAGGCCACCACGTTGCCGCGGATATCTATCACCGGGAACATCACCCGGTTGCGGAAAAAGTCGAAGACGCTGCCGTTCCTGCCGGCGGCGCAGAGGCCCGCCTCCAGCAGCTCGCTCTCCCGGTAGCCCTGGGACTTTAGGTGGTCCCGCAGCTCACTCCAGCCGGCCGGGGCGTAGCCAATTCCGAAGCGCCGGATGGTGGAGTCGGAAAGGCCCCTCGAGCGAAGGTATCCCCTCGCCTCCCGGCCCGCGTCGGTGTTGAGGCACTGGCAGAAGAACCTCGCCGCCTGGCGGTTGGCCTCCAGCAGCCTCTTGCGGGAGCGCTGGGGGCCGTCGGAGGAGTCCTCCGGGACCTCCATGCCCGCCCTCGCGGCCAGCAGCCGGACCGACTCTATGTAGTCGAGGTTTTCTATTTTTCTTATAAATGTGATGACGTCGCCGCCCACCCCGCAGCCGAAGCAGTAGAAGGACTGGGTGTCGGGGTAGACCACAAAGCTCGGGGTCTTTTCGTTGTGGAAGGGGCAGAGGCCGCTGTAGATCCTCCCCCGCCTTTTTATCTCCACATAGGAGGAGACCACGTCCACAATGTCGCTGCGCTGCATCAGCTCGTCTTTGAATTCCTGGCTCAGCAAACGGATGCTCCCCCCTTCCCTTTTTAGGTGAAAATCTATGACAGTTTCCAGAACTTTGGTATGAAGAGCGACTCAAAGCACCTAACGGCGTAGGCGTCGCTCATGCCGGATATGTAGTCCGCCACCGCGCAGCCGATGCTCTCCTCGCCGGCTATCTGCTGGTAGAACTCCGGCATATACTCGGGGAAGCGGCAGTAGTGCTCAAAGAGGGCGGATATCATCCCCTCCACCTTCTTTTCCTCCCGCTTTACGTCGCTGTCGAGGTTAAGGTACACCCGCTCGAACATGAAGTCGTGGAGCAGGTCGTAGGCGCTCTGTATCTCCGGGGGGAAACGCAGCTCCCCATCGAAGTTCAGCACGAGGGCGCTTATAAGGGCGGTTATGCGCTTGGACTTGCCGTCCCCCAGCACCTCGTGCACCTGCTGCGGCAGGTCGCTCTCCTTGAGCACACCGGCGGATATGGCGTCCTCGATGTCGTGGTTGAGGTAGGCGATGTGGTCGGCGTAGCGCACCACCCTGCCCTCGAGGGTTGCCGCCCAGGGGCCTTTGGTGTGGCGCTCGATGCCGTCCAGCCCCTCCCTTGTGAGGTTGAGGCCCCGGTGGTCCTTTTCCAGCTTTGAGACCACCCGGACGCTCTGCTCATAGTGGTTGAAGCCGCCGGCGCGGAGCTTTGATAGCACCCGCTCCCCGGCGTGTCCGAAGGGGGTGTGGCCGAGGTCGTGGCCGAGGGCAATGGCCTCGGTGAGGTCCTCGTTGAGGCGCAGCGCCCGGGAGATGCTCCTCGCAATCTGGGCAACCTCCAGGGTGTGGGTGAGGCGGGTCCTGTAGTGGTCCCCCTCCGGGGAAAGTATGACCTGGGTCTTCTGCTTTAACCGCCGGAAGGCCTTGCAGTGGATGATGCGGTCCCGGTCACGGCAGAACTCGGTCCTGAACTCGCAGGGCGGCTCGTACCTCTCCCGGCCGAGGGTCTCGCAGGACAGCTTTGCGTAGCTGGACAGCAGCCTCTTTTCGTCCTGCTCATAGCGCTCCCTTATGGTCATCTTCTCCCCTCCTTCACTCTATTTATACGGCGCAGATCCAAAAATCCCTTTAAATTAAAACGGATGGTAGCCCTGCCAGAGTACTTCCAGCCTGGCCCTGCCGCCGGTGAGCTCGGTCACCGCGCCGCAGATGCCCTGCAGGTCCTGCTGCCTTGCGAGGCAGGTGATGGTGACCTGGGCGGCGAAATCGCTGCCCTCCACCCTGGCTCCCTGGGCGCCCAGCGCCCGCAACAGCTGCTCATAGTGGGGGTAGGCGCAGCAGACTCTAAACCTTGCGCAGCTGGTATACACCGCGATCCCCGCGGCCTTTATGGCCTCGTTTGCGGCCCTCGAGTAGGCGCGCACAAGCCCTCCCGTGCCGAGGAGGGTGCCGCCGAAGTACCTTGTGACCACCACCGCCGCGTTCTGGACCTCGGCTCTTGTGAGGGTCTCCAGCACCGGCCGTCCGGCGGTGCCGGAGGGCTCCCCGTCGTCGGTGCAGCGGGAGAGCCCGTCCTGCCGGAGATAGAAGGCGTGGACGTTGTGGGAGGCGTCCCGGAACTCGGCTTTTATCCTGGCTATGAATTCCAGCGCCTGGGCCTCGCTCCCGGCCGGGGCGCAGCTGCCGATGAACCTGGAGCGCTTTTCCACTATCTCCGCCCTGCCAAAACCGCAGAGGGTCATGTAGCCGTTCTCCACAGCCCTGCCACCTCCTCCAAAAAGCAAAAAGCGGTCTTCCGACCGCTTTTTGAGTTACTCCATGTTGAAACGCTTTTTGAACCTGTCCACACGGCCGCCGGTATCAACAAGCTTCTGCTTGCCGGTGTAGAACGGATGGCACTTGGAGCAGATCTCAACACGAATGTCCTTGCGGGTGGAGCGGGTCTCGAAGACCTCGCCGCAGGCGCAAGTGATCGTGGTGGTTTCATACTTGGGATGTATGTTCTCTTTCACCTTCGTCACCTCTCATAAACACAATGCTAAAAGATTCTATCACAAAGATTTTGGATTTGCAACACCTTTAAGGCAAAAAATGGGGCGGCAGCGCCGCCCCGAGGTTTTCACTCAGCAGCCGATGAGGCCGGGGGCGAGCTGGTAGAGCCGGTCCATGACCTCGTCGGAGCCCTCGGCGGTGCTCTCGCAAGAGGTGAGGTATATCTTCATCTTGGGCTCGGTGCCGGAGGGGCGGACCATTACCGTGGCCCCGTTCTCCAGCCGGTACTCGATGACGTCCGACTTGGGCAGGGTTATCTCCCCCACCTCCCCGGAGGCAAGGTCGGTGTCGGTGCCGGCGAGGAAGTCCTTTATGCGCACCACCTTGAAGCCTGCAACCTCGGTGGGGGCCTTCTCTCGGAGCTTGGCCATGACCTGGGTCATCTTTTTGATGCCGCCCTTGTCCTCGAAGGAGGCGTTGTACACCTTGTGCCGGTACCAGCCGAAGCGCTGGTAGAGGTCCTCCGGCACCATTATGAGGTTGCGGTTTTTGGAGCGGTAGTAGCTGGTCATCTCGCAGAGCAGCATGGAGGCCAGCACCGCGTCCTTGTCCCGGACATAGCCGCCCGAGAGGTAGCCACAGCTCTCCTCAAAACCGAAGATGAACCGCTCCTCGCACCCGGCCTGCTCCAACAGCAGCACCTGCTCGCCGATGAACTTGAAGCCGGTGAGCACCTCCCGCATCTCAACGCCAAAGGACTCGGCGATCTTGTCAGCCAGAGAGGAGGAAACGATGCTCCTGACCGCAACCGGCCGCTCCGGCATGCGCTTTGTGTCGGTGAGGGCGGTGCAGATGTAGTTGAGCAGCAGCACCCCTATCTCGTTGCCGGTGAGTATCTTGTACTCCCCCGCGTCCCGCACCGCCACGCCGATTCGGTCGGCGTCGGGGTCGGTGGCGATGAAGAGGTCCGGCTTCTCCTTCTCGCAGAGCTCGAGGCCCAGCGACAGCGCCTCCCGGGTCTCGGGGTTGGGGTAGGTGCAGGTGGGGAAGTTGCCGTCCGGCAGCTCCTGCTCGTGGACCACTATAACGTCCTTGACCCCAATGTCCTCCAGCACCCGGCGGACCGGCTTGTTGCCGGTGCCGTTGAGGGGGGAGTACACCACCTTGAGCGGGTATTTGAGACAGATGTTGCCGTTTATCTGTCTCGCCTCCACGGCGGCAAAGTACCGCTCCAGCAGGCTCTTCTGGATATACTTTATCTTACCGGCCTCCAGGGCGGCGTCGAAGTCCTCCCCGTCGGTGCCCTTGAACATGTCCACCTTTTCGATGCGGGAGTAGACCGCCGCCGCGTCCTCGGTGGTCATCTGGCAGCCGTCCGAGCCGTAGACCTTGTAGCCGTTGTACTTTGCGGGGTTGTGGCTGGCGGTTATCATCACCCCCGCCCGGCAACCGAGGTCCCTCACCGCGAAGGAGAGCATGGGGGTGGGCATGAGCTCCCGGTAGATGTGCACCTCGATGCCGTTTTTGGCCAGCACCGATGCAGTCTGCCGGGCGAACTCCTCGCTCATGTTGCGGGAGTCGTAGGCCACCGCCACCGCTCCCCCGCCGTAGCGTTCGTTCACATAGTCCGCAAGGCCCTTGGTGGTGCGGCGGACGGTGTAGACGTTCATCATGCCGGTGCCGGCTCCCAGCACCCCGCGAAGGCCGGCGGTGCCGAACACCAGCGGCTCCGCAAACCTCGCCGCTATGGCGGCGCTGTCGTCCTTAATGCTCTCCAGCTCCTCAAGCAGCACGGGGTCGGTCACCTTCTGGCACCATCTTTGATATTCTGCGCGGTATGACATTTTTGTATGCCTCCGTTAAAATCCCGGGCGTTTCGCCCCATATTTTTGGTGATTATATATTAACACGAATCTCATCCAGCTTCAACCTGCTTGATAACGGAACATTTGGTCAATATAATGGAGATGAAATCGTGTTATCGGGAGGGCGGAAAGATGTACGCAAGGGTAACCAGCCTCGGGCTTTACGGGCTGGACGGTTACGCCGTCACCGTGGAGGCGGATACCTCCAACGGCCTGCCCTCCTTTTCAATTGTGGGGCTGCCGGACGCGGCGGTGTCCGAGTCCCGGGACCGGGTGCGGGCGGTGGTGCGCAACTGCGGCTTCACCTTCCCGGTGAGCAGAATCACGGTGAACCTCGCCCCGGCGGACAAGCGAAAGACCGGGCCCATATACGACCTGCCGATTCTGGTGGCCATACTCATGGCCTCGGGGCAGCTGGACAGAAGCTGCGGCGGCTGCGCCTTTCTGGGGGAGCTGTCGCTGGACGGACAGCTGCGGCCGGTGGATGGGGTGCTGCCAATGGCCCTCGCCGCAAAGCAGGAGGGAATTGAGGAGCTGTTCCTGCCGGCTGAAAACGCCGCTGAGGCGGCGGTGGCCGGGGTCAGGGCCTACGGCCTCGGGAACGTGTGCCAGCTCATGGACCACCTCTCGGGCAGGAGTCCGATTTCCCCGGCGGAGCCCCTCTCCTTTGACGGCGAGGGTCTCGAATACGCCCTGGACTTCAGGGACATAAAGGGCCAGCCCTTTGCGAGGCGCGCCGCCGAGATAGCCGCCGCCGGCGGCCACAACCTGCTGCTCATCGGTCCCGCGGGCTCCGGCAAGAGCATGCTCGCCCGCAGGATGCCCTCGATACTCCCTCCCCTCTCCTACGAGGAGGCGCTGGAGTGCACCAAGATACACTCGGTGGCAGGAACGCTGCGCTCCGGCAGGTCGCTTGTGTCCGAGCGCCCCTTCCGCTCTCCCCACCACACCGTCTCCCCCGCGGGGCTCACCGGCGGCGGCAGCATACCGAGACCCGGGGAGATCTCCCTCGCCCACAACGGGGTGCTGTTCCTGGACGAGCTGCCGGAATTCCCACGCCAGGCCATGGAGGTGCTGCGCCAGCCGGTGGAGGACGGAACGGTGACCATCTCGAGAGCCTCCGCCGCCCTCACCTACCCCTGCTCCATTGCACTTGTGGCGGCCATGAACCCCTGCCCCTGCGGCAACTTCGGCAACCCGAAAAAGCAGTGCAGCTGCACCCCCGGCATGGTGGAGAGGTATCTTGGCAGGATATCCGGCCCGCTGCTGGACAGGATTGACCTGCATGTGGAGATGCCGGCGGTGGACTATGAGGAGCTGGCCTCGGCGTCTCCCGGAGAGGACTCCGCCTCCATTCGCCGCCGGGTGGTGGCGGCAAGGGAGCTGCAGCGAAGGCGGCTCAAGGACCCCGCCGGATGCAACGCAAGGATTCCCGCCGGGAGGATGCGGGAGATATGCCCCATGACATCTGCCGCCGAGTCCACCCTGAAGCGGGCGTTTGAGCGGCTGGCGCTCTCGGCCAGAGCATATGACAAGATACTGAAGGTCGCGAGAACCATTGCAGACCTCGCCGGGAGCGAGATGATAGACACCCAGCACATAGCCGAGGCGGTGCAGTACCGGGCCCTCGACAAAAAGTACTGGCAGAGATGAGCTTGCCAAAGACCGGGTTTTGTCGAAAAGCCCGGTCTTTTTTTGCTAACTGCGGCTTTTCGCGGCTCGACATATGATGCCCTGCAAAATGGTTACACTGCTATTCAGAATCTTAACGGTGGTGTGAACTTGAGAGGTAGCTTAGCTGCGAGGGATTTTTTCAGGAAACGGCTGGGAACCGGCCGCGTGCAGCTTTTTGCAGAGAACTGCGCGAGCTTTGCCGCGGCGGCGGTGCTGGCTGCTGCGGAGCTGCCGGGCGGCATAAGGCCGCTGGGCGTCGCCTTTGTGGCAGGGGTGGGCGAGGGCGGCTTTGTGGCGGCCTTCCTCGGCTTCCTCCTCTCGCTGCTGCTGCAGGGCGGTCTTGGGGACAGTTCCTCCTACGCTGCGGCGGCGGGGGTTGCGGCGGCGGTGAGGTGGATTTCGAGAAACGCCGGGCGCAGGGGTGGCAAAAAGCGCTCGTCGCTGCTGCCCGCGCTTGTCGCCGCGCTCCTGAGCCTCGGCATCACCCGGCTCTCAGTTCTCGCCATGCTTGGTTCCCTCGGCTGGGAACAGCTGCTCTCTCTCGGCGCCGAGGCGCTGCTAATCTGCGCGGCAGCCGTCAGCTTTTCGAGGGCGGCGGGCGCGCTGCAGCAGGGCTACTACAAAAAGGCCTCCGCCTCGGATATATTCGCCTGTTCCTTTGCGCTCTGCCTGCTGGTGACGGCGGCATGCCAGGTCAGCATATCCTTCTTCTCCGCCGGGCGGGTGGCGGCCGGGGTGCTCTGCGCTCTGGCCTCGAGGGAGCTGCGGGGCAGGAGAAGCCCGGCGGTGCTCTTCGCCTGTGCTCTGGCGGTGACGGTGAGCGAGCCGGAATTCTCCTTTGCCGCCGCCGGATACCTTGCCGCCGCCTGCGTCTGCCGGGCGGCCGCTACCGCGGAGAGGTGGCAGAACACCCTTCTCTTTCTGCTTGTCACCGCCGCCTTCTCCTTCTTTGGCACCAACTATGTTTACAGCGCGGTCTACCTCTGCGAGAGCGTTTTTGCGTCGCTCATATACATCCTGCTGCCCTCGGTGAGGGAGAAGAGTTCAGAGCCCGCTGCGGCGGGCAGGGCGGCCGCAGCGGAGGTCTCGGTTCAGCTGCAGGCGGCGGCCGACGCGGTGGAGCGCTCCGGGGAGGCGGTGGACGGTCTTCTGCGCCGGAGCGGCCCAACCCTGGACCTTGGGGAAGCTTTTTCCGCGGCGGCCGACGGCTTCTGCAGGGGATGCCCTCTCATGAGCTACTGCTGGGTGAAGAACTACTCCTCCACCGCCGAGGCGCTGGAAAAGCTGCGGCCGGTGCTGATAAGCCGCCACGCGGTACAGCGGGAGGACATACCGCAGCCGCTGCAGAGCAGGTGTCTCGACCTGCCCGGCCTTGCGGCGGCGGTGACCGAGGCCTACTCTCGGCAGCTGCTGAGCTTCCGTCAGCAGAAGAAGAACCGGCTCTTCGCCTCTCTCATGAAAAAGCAGTTTTCGCTCCTCGGGGAGGTTTTCAGAAACTGCGCCCAGGAGGCCCAGCGGGCCGGCGCCGGCAGCGAGGAGCTGGAGTCGCTCTGCATGTCGGCGGCGGCGAGAGCGGGGGTGCAGGCGGAATTCTGCAGCTGCCAGGGCCCCGGCTCCCCCGCCTCACTCTACCTCACCGCCCGGCCGGAAAAGCAGCAGCTGCAGAGGCTGCGGCAGCTGCTGGAGCAGAAGCTCTCCAGCAAGCTGCAGGTCTTTGGGCCCCAGAAGCGCGGCGAGCGATACATTGTCAAGATAAGCGAGACCCCAGCGCTGGCGGCGGAGTTCGGCTACTTCCAGCGCTCGGCGGGCGGCGAGAGGTGCGGGGATGTGCTCTGCGCCTTCCGCTCCGGCCCGGGCAACTACCATGTGGTGCTTTCGGATGGCATGGGCACCGGCCCGGCCGCGGCCGAGGGCGGGAGCATCTGCTGCGCGTTCATGAAGTCTTTTATTGAGAACGGACTCTCCCCCAGCACCGCCGCGGGGTTTGCAAACTCGGCCCTTGCGGCCCGGGAGGAGAACGAGAGCGCCTGCACCATAGACTGCCTCTCCTTCGACGGTTTTACCGGCACCGCTGGCTATTTTAAGGCCGGGGCCGCACCCAGCATACTGCTCTGGAGCGGCGGCATACACTCCATCGACAGCTCCTCCCTGCCGGTGGGGATACTGGAGGAGCTGAGCTTTGACAGCGGCAGCATAAAGCTCTCCGCCGGGGATTTTGTGGTGATGATAAGCGACGGCGCTCTTAAATACCGGCAGGCTCTCGAGGAGGAGCTTCTGCGCTGCCGGGACAAAAGCGCCACCGACACCGCGGCCTCCCTCGGCGGTCTGATGCCGAAGGAGGGCTCCGCGGCGGACGACATCACCATTGCGGTGCTAAGAATTCTCCCCTGGCGGGAGGGTGGTTCCTAAATTGGGCTTATCATGTTATAATGCCATTATCAATGTTGAGGATGGCATTATGCTGGGATTAATTGAAAAGTATCTCCTGGTCTTTTTTATCTCCATGCTCCCGATAGTGGAGCTCAGGGGCGCAATCCCCTTTGGTATAACCATGGGGCTTGACGTCCTGCCCACCTTTGTGGTTGCCATATTGGGCAACTGCCTGCCGGTACCCTTTCTCATCCTTTTTGCAAAAAAGGTGCTGCTGTGGCTCACCCGGTTCCCCAAAATAGGGCCGCTCGCGGACAGGATAATATACAAGGCCACCGAGAAGGCTGAGAAGATAGGCAACTATGAGCTGCTGGGGCTTTTTCTCTTTGTGGCCATTCCCCTTCCCGGCACCGGCGCCTGGACCGGTTCGCTGGTGGCGGCGCTGCTGCAGCTGAGGGCTGCAAAGGCATTCCCGGTGATAAGCCTCGGGGTGGTGGCGGCCGGAATCATAATGTCCCTTGCCTCGGCGGGCCTTTTCGGGGCGCTGAGCTACATCTTTTCATTTTGATACGTTGGAACAGAACAGCCCCGCAGCGGAATAAACCGCTGCGGGGCTGTTCTCTTTGCCGGGGGATTTATTCCGGCAGGGCGTTGTAGACGTTTACGATGGAGTCCCAGGTGAGCGGCCCCACAATGCCGTCCGGCGAGAGGCCGAATAGCCGCTGGAAGGCGATCACCGAGCGCTGGGTCCCGGCGCCGAACACCCCGTCGATGGTGAGGCCCGGCACCGACTTGAAGTAGATGCTGATGGCCGAGAGGTAGCGCTGCATGACACTCACGTCGCTGCCGGTGCTGCCGTAGCGCAGCAGATAGCCAGGATAGGAGGGGGTGGGGGTGAGCGAGTCCATCACACCAAAGTAGGTGTCGTAGAGCGCCTCCCAGGTGACGGGCCCCACAATGCCGTCGGCGGTGATGCCGTAGGCGGTCTGGAAGGCGCGCACCGCGGCCATGGTCCTGGGGCCGTAGATTCCGTCCAGGGCGAGGGGCTGTATGGTCTCTATAACCTCTGAGATGAGTATCAGGAAGTATTGGGCGAGGAACACATACTCCCCCGACGAGCCGGAGCGAAGGATAACCTCGGGATAGGCGGGAAACACCTTTTCCCCCTCGATACCCTCGCTGGTGAGCTCCGCCAGCCTTTTTACCGCGGTGTAGATATAGCCGATGCTGAACCATGTGGCCTTGTCCACAATGCCGGTGACCGGCAGGTCAAATATGCTCTGGAAGGACTTGACCGCCGACACGGTCCTGTTGCCGTAGATGCCGTCGATGGTGCCGATCTCCGGTATGAGCGGGAAGTTCTGGCGTATCCTCTCCAGCTGGGACTGGATGGTGGCCACTGCCCCGCCGGAGCTGCCGTATTTCAGCGCCGTGCCGCCCCAGCTGCTGGGTATGCCCTCCACCACCGGCGCGGTGTAGATGTTGATGAGGTCGCCATAGTAGTAGCGCAGGATGGCAAGGGCGGAGTAGCCCTCCTCGGCGAGGGTCACGGTGCCCCACTGCTTGAGCCCCGGGCAGGTGGCAGTGGTACCGTTGCAGTACTCGGCATAGAAGGGCTCGAGGTAGTTGGACTTTCTTATATACTGGTCGAACATCTCGTCCACCAGCCTGCTCACATTGTCGTGGATATCCCTGCCGTAGACAAAGTACTGGTCAAAGCTGGTGGAGTTGGTGATGTCGAAGTTGTACCCCCTGCCCCGGTACCACTCGGTGAACACACGGTTGAGCACGAGGGATATCTGGCAGTAGATGTTGGCCCTCAGCGACTGCTCCGGCCAGGTGGGGTAGATTTCGCTGCAGCAGACGTTCTTGATATAGTTGGTGAAGCTCACGGTGACGTTTGCCGCCACCGCGTCCGGGCGGCCGAGATGCACCGTTATATTCTCCGGTATCACTACGGCGCTGAGTATCCTCACCTCCAGCCCCTCCTCGGGGACGTCCTGGTCGTTGGCGCCCCTAGTGGCAACCGCCGGCTGAGGTATGTCTATGACTATGGGGTTTACCTCCTCTTTGTTGCGCCTCGAGAGCGGCAGCGGCTCCATGTTCACCGGCAGGGTGGAGTGTATGCCGCCGAAAACCTGCACAGAGTTTACCTTTACCTCCCGGTAGCCGTCGGCATAGATGACCGCGTTGCAGGTGGCGAAGAGGTCGGTGCAGGTGGCCTGGGGGTCACGGGACAGGGCGGCGTCCGGGGCGTCCAGCTCAAGGTAGGGGGTGCAGCCGCTCTCGTCCGCCAGCTGTTCCGCCAGCAGCTGGCCGCCAAAATAGAACCTGACCAACGCCCCCGGCACCGGCTTGCCCTCGTAGGCGGTGGTCACGAAGGCCCTTATATAACCCTTCTGCATTTATTTTCTCCCTTTCAAGGTTTTGACCCATGTTATGCCGCAGCCCCCAAACTTGGCATAAACCGGGCCAAACCCCGGGGAAGCGCAAAAAAAGAGGGGCGGCGCCCCTCTCAAATCACTGAACGACTATGTAAAAATAATATAGCACCCTTCCCTGGGGGAACTCCGCCAGCACCTCGTAGGTGTAACCCCCACTCTGGTAGGGCACGCTGGCCTCATCGAGTGGGATGTCCATAAACCGGTAGCTGTAGGCGTCGCTCTGCCGCAGGCTGCAGGAGCTGGGCTGCACGCTGAAGGAGAGGTTTATGCGCTCTCCGCCCTGGAGGTGGTTCTCCTCCATGTAGAGGTCGTACACCGAGCCGGGCTGCTGCTCCACCAGGTCCCCGAAGGCAAACCGCCAGCTGAAACCTCCGATGGTGCTGCTGACGGCGCGGTTGTCCGCGAGTACGGTGAGCTGTGGCACGGCATACTGTGGGTTGCGCCGGTCGATGGCGTCCTTCACAAAAAAGGCGAAGAACCCCGCCAGTGCCACCAGCACAAGGCCGAGAAATATTCTGGCTATCCTGTCACGCCGCATACCGCCGCCTCCCAACTGAAAAAATTATATTCCCGGCGGCATTCCCCGTCAACATCCGGTAACCGGGGGCAAAAATCCACATAGGATGGAAAAAAGCGAAAGGCGGGCGGCTGAAAATGGGCGACGGGCTGAATATCAAAAGGGTGTTCTGGGAGGCGAGGCCGGAGCTGCGGCGGCTGATGGGCGCGCAGGAGAAAAAACTGCTCCCAGAGTACGAAAAAGCCATGCTGGAGGGCCGGGCGGTGGGGGTGTACAGCCGCGAGGGGCTGCAGGCCGCGGCCTGCAGCTACCCTTTTGAGTGCCTCGACTTCAGCCTTAAAAAGCGCATATCCGCCGATATGGCAGCCCAGGACTGCTGCTATTTGCCGCCACCGGTGGGGCGCCGTGGTAGCGCCATAGGGCTTGCCATAGCCCACCTCGCGGCTGGGCCGGCCATTGCCGGGGTGCACCCGCTGGACCTTGGCCTTCTGCGGCTGTACATGGCCTCGGGCAGGATGACGGTCCGCGCCCTCATGATGGACCGGGACTGCTCCCTCTTCTACCTTCTGGACAACCGCCTTCCCGCCGCCGGGGCGAGCCTTCGCATTGCGGCGAGGGATGTAAAGTCGGTTGCGATGGCTCTGGCTCAGGGCTGGCGCGGGGCAGCTCTGGAGGGCGAGCCCGGCAAAGAGGTAATGCTGCTCGACCGAAGCTCTCTTTAGCTCCCCATGAGAAGCCCCACAGTGAGCACCGACATTATAAACCCCGAGATGTCCCCAGCCGCCGCAGCGCCCAGGGTGTGGCGGGTGTTCTTCACCCGTGTGGCGCCGTAGTAGATTGCGATGGTGTAGAAGGTGGTCTCGGTGGAACCCTGCATCACCGAGGCCACCCTGCCGGCAAAGCTGTCCGGCCCCACCTCGGCGATTATGTCCTTGAACACCGCCAGCGCTCCCGCCCCGGATATGGGCCGCAGGATCATGAGCGGCACCACCTCCGAGGGCACCCCGGCCGCCGAGGTCGCAGGCTCTATGGCGGCCCGGAGAAGGTCCAGCGCGCCGCTGGAGCGCAGCACCCCCAGCGCCAGCATTATGGCCATCATGGCAGGGAAGATCCTTAGCACCGTGTCAAGGCCCTCCCGGGCCCCCTGCATGAAGCAGTCGAACACCGGGCATCCCCGCAGCACGCCGTAGCAGATAACCGCCAACAGCACCGCCGGTATTGCCAGGTCAGCTATGCTCATGCTTCCCCCTCCTTCTGCAGAACAGCTTTGCCACCGACACCGCCAATGTGACCGACACCGCTGAGGATATCCACACCGCCGGCAGTATGTCCAACGGCGCAGCGCTCCCGGCAAGCTGCCGTATGCCCGCCACCGTGGCGGGTATCAGCTGAAAGGAGGCAGTGTTGAGGCTGGTGAGCACTATCATGTAGTCGCTCGCAACCTCCGGGCGGCGGTTGAGCCGGTCCATCTCCCGCATGGCCACCAGCGCCATGGGCGTTGCGGCGGAGCCGAGGCCCAGGAGGTTAGCGGTTATGTTCATGGACACGGCGCTCGCTGCGGCAGGGCTGCTGTCCGCGAGCCCCGGGAAGAGGAAGGATATTATCGGGCTCATGAGGCGGGAGAGCTTGCCGCAGAGCCCCGACCTCTCCGCCACCTTCATAATTCCGCTCCAGATGCAGACGGTGCCGGCGAGCTCAAGGCACATTTTTACCGTCTCCGCCCCGTCGCCCAGCACCGCCGCCGTCACCTCGGCCCCCCGGCCCAGCAGCAGCGAAACGATTATCCCCACCGCCAGCATTCCGGCGAAAATCCAGTTCATCACATGCATTGCCCCCTCATGTAGATTCTATTTTGACCGGCGGGATTTAAGACTGCGGCGCGAAGGGGTTACAGCAGCTTAACATTGTTGTGCATTTTCCGGGCACAGCCCCGGTGCGCAGCCAGCAAAGACCTTTAGAGCTTTAAATTAATGTTAACTATTTGTGCAAATTATATAGTTCTGTTGGGTATCGAATTAAAATTTTGCATAAATTCGTTAGTTTTAGGTTGAAATACCGTGGATTCCTTGGTAATATACATATAAGAAAAATATATATTAATCAGCTGGACCAAAGAATGCCTGTGACATTGGCGATACTTCGCCCCGGGCAGGCCGCATAATCCGCGGCTGACAAAGCCCCGGCCGAGGGAGGGGCACTGGTCCTTTTTCCCCATTATTTCCTTTTGTTTTCATTTTTGGAGGAATAGAATAGCAAATACCCTGCGACCTTTTTAAATCAAAGCTTAAGAGAGGACAAAGACCATGAAAGACACCGTTGCCATGCTTTTGGCAGGCGGCCAGGGCAGCAGGCTATACGCCCTGACGCAGAACATTGCCAAACCCGCTGTGCCCTATGGCGGAAAGTACAGGATAATCGACTTTCCTCTTAGCAACTGCATCAACTCCGGCATTGACACCGTTGGTGTGCTCACCCAGTACCAGCCGCTGGAGCTGAACGAATACATCGGCGACGGCCGGCCCTGGGACCTGGACCGCCTGAGCGGAGGGGTACACATCCTCTCCCCCTACCAGAAGCAGAGCGGGAGCGACTGGTACCTCGGCACCGCCAACGCCATCTTTCAGAACATATCCTTCATCGAGCGCTACTCCCCCAAAAACGTCCTTATCCTCTCCGGCGACCACATATACAAGATGGACTACTCCGAGATGATCGCCGCCCACAACAAGGCGGGGACCGCCTGCACCATTGCGGTGCTGGAGGTGCCGAAGGAGGAGGCGTCCAGGTTTGGTATAATGAACACCTACCCCGACGGAACCATATACGAATTTGAGGAGAAGCCGAAAGAACCCAAGAGCAACCTCGCCTCCATGGGTATATATGTCTTTGACTGGGAGAAGCTGCGGCGGTACCTGACCGAGGACAACGCCAACCCCGCCTCCTCCAAGGACTTTGGCCACGACGTCATCCCGGCCATGCTGGCAAACGGGGAGAAGATGCTCTCCTTCAGGTTTGACGGCTACTGGAAGGACGTGGGCACCATCGACAGCCTCTGGGAGGCCAACATGGACATGATCGACCCCAACGTCCCCTTTGACCTCTGGGATCTGGACTGGAAGATATACAGCCGCAACTCCGCCCTGCCACCCCACTACATCAGCGCCGGGGCCACGGTGCAGAACTCTATAATCTGCGAGGGCAGCGAGGTCTACGGCAACGTGGACTTCTCCATAATCTCCCCCGGAGTCACAGTGAGCGACCGGGCGGATGTCCGGGACAGCATACTCATGCCGGGCTGCGTCATTGAGGCCGGGGCCTCGGTGCAGTACTCCATCATCGCCGAGAAGGCGGTTATAAAGGCGGGCGCCAAGGTCGGCGAACGGCCGGAAAACTGCGAAAACAAGGGCTCTTGGGGGGTCGCGGTGGTGGCCGGAGGCACGGTTGTTGGCAAGGGCGCCGAGGTAAAACCCAAGGCGATGGTATATTCCGACGTAAAGGATGGTGAGGTAGTATGGTAAGCCGCAAGACGATGGCGCTCGTGTTCGCCAACATGCACGACAGGTCGGTGCCGGAGCTCACCGAGATACGCTCCATGGCCTCCCTCCCCTTCGGCGGCAGGTATCGCCTCATCGACTTTCTGCTGTCCTCATTTGTGCACGCCGGAATTACCGACGTGGGTGTGATTGTAAAATCCAACTACCACTCCCTCATGGACCACCTGGGCACCGGCAGAGAGTGGGACCTGGCCCGGAAGATAGAAGGCCTCTCCACCTTCCCTCCCTTCAGCAGCGAGGACAGCAACGCCGGGGTCTATCACGGCCGCATGGGCGCGCTGTTTGGAATTATCAACCACATAAGGGGCTCCAACGCGAAGTACGTGATTATGGCGGACTGCGACCACGTGGCCAACTTTGACACCGAGAGGTATGTGGAGGAACACATAAAGTCCGGCGCGGACATCTCCATGGTCTGCTGCAAGCTGCCCTGGGCCGAGGACCTCGGCCGCAACTGCGTCTGCGTCTCTTCGGACGAGACCGGCCGGGTCACCGACCTGTTCATCAACTCCCGGTGCGATGAGGGCGGGGCCTACAGTATGAACATATTCGTGCTGGAGCGCAGCTTATTGGAGTCCATAATTGAAAACGCCCACAGCCACATGTACTCAAACTTTGAGCGGGATGTGCTGCTGCGCAACATAAGCCGGCTCAACCTGCACTGCATAATGCACGACGGGTATGTGCGCAGGATCTACAACAACAAGAGCTACTTTGACGCCTCCATGAGCCTTCTGGAGCCGGAGGCGAGGGCTGCGCTCTTCCCCAAGGGCAAGGCCATATACACCAAGGTACGGGACAACGCCCCGGTGAAGTACGGGCTAAACGCCGAAGTCACCAACAGCCTGCTGGCCGACGGCTGCATCATCGACGGCAAGGTGGAGAATTCGGTGCTCTTCAGGGGTGTCACGGTGGAGAAAGGCGCGGTGGTCAAAAACTGCATACTCATGCAGGACACCCACATAAGCTCCGGGGCATTCTGTGACTGCGTAATCACCGACAAGCAGGTGGTAGTGGGAGAGAATCGGGAGCTCTCCGGCCACATAAGCTATCCTATCTACATCAAAAAATTCAGCAAGGTATGACCCCCAGGAGGTTCAAATGAAGGTTCTTTTTGTAGCCAGCGAAGCCACCCCCTTTGCCTCTTCCGGCGGGCTTGGCGATGTGGCGGGTTCCCTCCCCGCAGCTCTCAAAGAGTGCGGCTCGGATGTGCGGCTGATAATGCCGCTCTACGGCAGCGTGCCGGAGGAATACAGGGCCCGCATGCGCTATCTGACCAATTTCTATATCCCGGTTGCGTGGCGCAGCCAGTACTGCGGCCTTTTTGAGCTGATATACCACGGCACGCGCTGCTACTTCCTGGACAACGAGTACTACTTTAAGCGCCCGGGGCTCTATGGTTACTACGACGACGGCGAGCGCTACGCCTTCTTTTCCCGCGCGGTGCTGGAGGCCATAAAGTACATGGACTTTGGCCCGGACATCATCCACTGCAACGACTGGCAGTCAGCTCTGGTGCCGGTATATCTCAACGCCTTCTACCGCAGCGATCCCACCTTCTACGGCATCAAGACCCTTTTCCCCAACCACAACATCCAGTACCAGGGCAAATACGGCATGGACGTGCTGGACAGCGTAGTGGGCCTGCCGGTCAACCAGCGCGGCACCCTCGAGTTTGCCGGCTGTGTAAACTACATGAAGGGGGCCATCGTCAGCTGCGACCGGGTTAACACCGTAAGCTACACCTACGCCCAGGAGATACTGGACCCCTGGTTCGCCTACGGCCTGGATGGGCTGCTCCGGGACAACAGCTTTAAGCTCTCTGGCGTGCTAAACGGCATAGACGTGGTGAGCTACAACCCCGAGACCGACAAAAACATCGCCGCCAACTACTCCGCCGACGACCCCAGAAATAAGATTAAATGTAAAAACGCACTGCTGGAGGAGTTTTCACTGCCGGTGAACGACGAGCCGGTGATCGGCATTGTCTCCCGCCTCGTGGCCCACAAGGGCTTTGACCTTGTAAAGCACGTGCTGAATGAGATACTGGATTCCGGCATGAAGGTTGTCGTGCTGGGTTCCGGGGAGTACATGTACGAGAGCTGCTTCTGGGATTTTGCCTCCCGGTACAAGGAGCGCTTCGGCCTCTACCTGGGCTTTGAGCCCAAGCTCGCCCGGCAGATATACGCCGGCAGCGACATGTTCCTCATGCCCTCCAAGTCCGAGCCCTGCGGTCTCTCCCAGCTCATCGCCCTGCGCTACGGCAGCGTGCCAATTGTGCGGGAGGTCGGCGGCCTCAAGGACACCATTACCGACAGCGGCGACGGCCAGGGCAATGGCTTTACTTTTAAGAGCTACAACGCCCACGACATGCTGGACGCCTGCAGAAGAGCCGGCGCGGCCTACAAGGACAAGCAGCACTGGAAGGTGCTGGTGGACAGGGCGCTGCGCTGCGACTTCAGCTGGTCCCGCTCCGCCAAGGAGTACCAGAAGCTGTACGAGTCCATGGTGGACCTCTGGTAACTGCCCATCAATAAACACCGGACAGGGAGCAATCTCCCCGTCCGGTGTTTTTGTAAGGCTTAAAACTGGACTACTCCGCCTTTATGGCGGTCTCGCCGGAGGGTTCCGGCCGGTCAAATCCCCTCACCCTGAACTTGAGGCCCAGGGGCAGCGGGGCTTTTTTAGTGAACTGCTCCGCCACCTCCGCCGCCAGCTGCTCCGCCTCGCTGGGGGAGCGATTTGCGAGCAGCGCCACATACCGCCTAGTATCGTACCTTGCGAGGGTGTCGGAGGGCCGGAGCAGCCCAAGGGCTATCTGCTCAAAGCATCTGCGTGCCTCCTCCAGCCGGAATGCGTCGGTCTCGCTGCCACCGATGGAAAAGCTGCAGACCGAGAAGGTGTCGCCGCCTATCATCCTGCTCTGCTCCCTGTAGACCGCCAGCAGCAGCTGGTAGTCGCAGAAGAGCGGCTGCCGGCACTCTGCCTGCTGGAGCTCCCGGCAGACCTCGTCCAGCTCCTCCGCAGCCCGAAGGTCTGCCCTCGCAATGTCCCGAAACGCCTCCCTCGCCTTTTCGGAGGGCGCGGCGCCGAAGCGGCGCATCATGGTGTCGCTGGCGGCGTAGTACTGGGCCAGCGCCTCCCGGTTTTTGCCGCTATGCATGAGGGCATTGACAAGCTCGGTGTGAAGGCGCTCGTCAAAGAGGTCTATGTTCATGGCGCTGCGGCAGACCTCGCACACCTCCCCGTAGCGCTGCTCCAGCTTGAGCAGCTCGAGGTAGGAGAACACCGCGTCCATGTAAAGGTCGTGGCAGGATATGCTGCGCTGGGAGATCCAGCGGGTCTCGGCCGACTCCGGCAGCAGCGGGCCCCGGTAGATGGCCAGCATCTCCTTTATGAATTGCTCCTTCTCCCGGTTGGTGAGGCCGGGGGAAGCGAGCTTCTCCCCAAGGGCTTCAAACTGCAGAAGGTCCACTGCGCAGCCGGCCTCGGTGTCCCAGCGGTAGGCCCCCCTCTCGGTGATTATGGCCTTTTTGAGCTGCGGGGCGCCGGACTCCTCCGCAAGGGTGCGCAGACGGTGGAGCATGGTCCTGAGGGCGGAGTGGGGGTTTGCGCCGCCGGAGCCATGCTCCCAGAGCGCCTCCACCAGCTCGTCCTGGGAGACCGGCATGCCGGCTCTGAATATGAGGTACTCTATGAGCGCCCGGGTCTTTGCGGCCTGGCGCAGAGAGGGCATTATGGGCATGCCGTCCAGCTCGATCCTGAAGCCGCCGAACATGGTTATTCTAATACTGTTCTGCATTGTTACACCTCTGTTACACGACAGCAACTATTATAGCTCCTTCGGGGCTTGAAATCAATCGAATAGTGAGAGGCCGCGACGGTTGCCTCCGCCGCGGCCTCTCTGGTCGAGCCTTTTTGGTCAGCTCAGCTTCATGAGCCGGATGTAGAACTCAACCGCCTTTTTCACCGTCTCGAGGCGTATGCGCTCGTTGTTGCCATGGATGCTGTGCCGCTCCTCGGCGGTGAGGTCCATGGCGGAGAAGCGGTAGACGTGGTTGGAGAGGTCCCGGTAGTGGCGGCTGTCAGAGCACTGGACCATGAGGTAGGGGGCCACTATGCAGCCCGGCCAGGTGCCGGCCACCGCCGACGCCACCCTGTCCCAGGCCTCGCAGCCGGTCTCGGAGATGGGGCTCGGCTCCTCGCAGCTGCCCACAGTGACCTCCACCTGCTCCCCCGCTATCTGCTGCAGCCGGCTGCGGGCCGACTCCACGCTGTCCTCGGGGTTGAGCCGGAGGTTTGCAACCATGGACGCATAGGGCGGGATTACGTTGGGGGCAGCGCTGCCGGAGGCCTGGGTAAAGGCCACGGTGGTGCGGACCAGGGCGTTTAGCTCACCGCCGGATTTTTTACAGATTGCGTCCAGCAGGCCGCCGAACAGCCAGAGGTTTGCAAATATCAGCCGGTAGGCAAAGCTGGAGTGGCGGCCCAGCCTGTCAAACATCTCCGCCACCGGCTTTGTGATGTGCATGGCAAAGGGTTTTTTCTCCACCGCGCAGCACACCCTAGAGAGCTCGCCTATGGGTGTTCTGGGCAGCGGAGCCGAGGCGTGGCCGCCCTCGCTCCTGACGGTGAAGGTCGCGTTCATCATGCCCTTTTCCGCAATGCCGATGAGTCCGCAGGGGGCAGAGACGCCGGGGAAAACGCCCTCCACCACGGCGCCGCCCTCGTCCACCACAAGGGCGGGTTTTATGCCACAGTCAAAGAACCACTTAACAATGTTCTTTGCGCCGGGGCCGTTTACCTCCTCGCCCCCGGAGAAGGCAAAGTATATGTCCTGCTCTGGGACGAAGCCCTCGCCGATGAGGGTGTTGGCTGCAAAGAGGACGCCGTTCAGGGTCACCTTGGTGTCCAGCGCTCCCCTGCCCCAGAGCACCCCATCCTGAATAATCCCCTCAAAGGGGGGTTTTTCCCAGGCGGAGTCATTGGTGGGCACAACGTCGTAGTGGGCCATCATCACCGAGGGCGAGTCGTGCCTTCGGCCGGGCCAGCAGAAGAGCAGCGCCCGGTCCGGCAGCTCGGTGTAGGAACAGCTGCTGAACACATTCGGGTAGAGCTTTGGCAGAAGGTCAATGAGCTTTTTAAACTCCCCATCGTCCTCAAGGGAGCTGTCGTAGTAGGAGACGGTCCTGCAGCGGACAAGCTCACGCAGAGCGGCCACCGCTCCATCCCCGTCCAGCTCCACCGGGTCCCCGGCGGAGCAGCTCTCCGCCTGCGGCCGGAAGGCTGAAGCTCTCACCACAACCACCGCCGCCAGCGCCAGCAGAGCAGCCAACAGTATGTAAACCACCAACATTGCCCATTTCCCCCTTAATTCTGTTTTTTACAATTATACTACAGAATCGCCGGTATATAAAGCTCCGGAAGATACAAAAGCAGCGCCAGCTTTTTGCCGGCGCTGCTTTTTTCAGTGCAGTATGGAGCTGAGGAATGCCTTGGTCCTCTCATTTTCCGGGGACGCAAACACTTTCTCGGGGGTGCCCTCCTCGATAATCTTGCCGCCGTCCATAAAGATGACCCTGGTGGCCACCTCCTTGGCAAAGCCCATCTC